>DASPYC010000122.1:0-4301 GCA_035636955.1 Casimicrobiaceae bacterium | reverse complement strand
CGCTCATAACCGGCGGCCGTTCCCGATACGGCGAAACGCTGTGGGCCATCTCGCCGCTGGCCGACGTGAAGGTTCAAGTCAAGATCGGCCCATCATGTTTCATCGATCCAGATGGGGCGCGGCTTCGTGTTTGACGGTAGCGTCACGCTTGGCGAGGTTTCGTTCGCGCTCGCGTGGAACGTTCACGGCAATCCAGCGCAATCGTCGTTCGTTTTGGAAGCGGAGCGTTTGCTCGGAGTGCCATTGCCGCTGCAACCGAACACCGCTTCTCATCTTGTCGGCAATACCGTGCTTTGCCTTGGACCAAGATCATGGCTCTTCGTCGCCGGACCGACGTCGAAACGCAACGACTTCAGCGATACCCGCGTCGCGTTGAATGCCGCGGGCGGCGCATTGTTCGACGTGTCATCCAGCTACATCGGCTGGCTCATTGCGGGCGGCGGCGCCGCTCGAGTGCTGAACCGAAGCTGTCCGCTCGACTTCGATGCGAGCGTGTTTCCGGCGGGGCGTTGTGCGCAGAGCATGCTGGGCCATATCAACGCATTGTTCTACAAGGTGGACGAGCGTCCGGCATTCATTGTGATGGCGGCGCGCAGCTTGGCGGTCGATGCGTGGCGCGATTTGCGTACGTCGGCCAAGACAGACGGATACAGAATTGTGACGCCGGCGTCATTTCACCCTCCACCGTTCGGCAACCGGCCTGATGGCGACGGTCGCGATCGATAGCATTCTCGCGCCGCGGCGTGATTTACGCGCGCCGGAGTGCTAACCTGCCGCGGGCAACTTCGAACAACCGAGGCCAGGAGGATCGACCATGACGCATGACGCGCATGACCCCGAAAATGTCGGCTCGATATCCCGTCGCAACGCGATCCGCAATGTTGGCGTTGCGCTGGGCGCTGCAATGTTGGCTCCGCGCATGGTGAACGCGCAGACCTCACAAGCTGCGCCCATTGGTCCGCCGACCACGATCACGCAGCCGCCGCGCGACTTCAGCTCGCGTGGCGCGCCGACGACGTACTTCACCGACCCCGACGTTCTGACAGTCGAGTCCGCGTTCGATGGTCTGCGCCAGCCCAATGCGCCGATTCAGCGCTTGTGGACCGGTGCTTTGTGGGCCGAGGGCCCGGCGTGGAGTTCCGAAGGCAAATATCTTGTGTGGAGCGACATTCCGAACAATCGTCAGTTGCGCTGGATCGAGGACGACGGCCGCGTCACCGTCTTCCGCACACCGTCGAACAACAGCAACGGCAATACGTTCGATTTCCAGGGGCGCCAGCTTTCCTGCGAGCACGTCACCCGCCGTGTCGTGCGCTACGAGCTGGATGGCTCCGTGACGGTCATCGCGTCGCAGTTCGACGGCAAGCGTCTCAATTCGCCGAACGATGTTGTGCCTCATCCTGATGGCAGCTACTGGTTCACCGATCCGCCGTACGGCGCGCAGCTCTACGAGGGCACGGTCGACGCGTCAGGAGGTCCCGCCAACAAAGCCGGCCGACTCAATCCGAAACTCGGGCAGCCGCCGGAGTTGGGCAGTTACAAGCGCGAGCTGCCCACCAGCGTGTACCGCGTCGACAAGAGCGGCAAGGTTGATTTGGTCGTCCGCGAGGATCAGGTTCCCGATCCCAACGGGCTATGTTTTTCACCCGACTACAAGAAGCTTTATGTCGTCAGCACCGGCCAAGGTCCCGGCGACACGCACGCCGGCGGCAAGGGCGACATGTTTGTCTTCGACGTGGGCACCGACAACAAGCTTTCGAACGGCAAGCGTTTCTCCAATTTCATGATCGATGGCGTGAGCTGCGGGCCGGATGGGGTCCGCGCCGACGTCGATGGCAATCTGTGGTGCTCGAGCAATGCCGGTCGCAGCGTCGGCTACAGCGGCGTGACGGTGTGGACGCCGCAAGGACAGCTCATCGGCCGCATTCGGCTGCCGGAGATTTGCGGCAACGTTTGCTTCGGCGGCCCCAAGCGCAACCGTTTGTTCATGGCAGCGAGCCAATCGCTCTACGCGGTGTACACGGCGACGCAGGGCGCGGCACCGGGATGACGCATTGAAGCAGGGAGCGGCCCGTAAAACTGGGCGCGTCGGTACACGTACGGTTAAAGCGTCAGCGTGAAGCGGCTGCCGCTCCCAAACTCGCTCGTGAACGTGATCCGGGCGCCGAGCAACTCGGCGAGCTTGCGCGAGTAGTAGAGGCCGAGCCCGGTGCTCTCTTGCTGCGCCCGGGGATCACCGACGCGCGCGAAGGCATCGAACAATTGTTCCTGTTCTTCTTGTTTGATGCCAACGCCGGTATCGATGACGCTGATGTCCGTGGCGACTCTGCCTCCGTCCACACGCTGATTGCATTCGATCGCAACGCTGCCGGATGACGTGTACTTGATCGCGTTGTCGGTGAGATTCATCAGGATCTGCAGCAAAGCGCGTCGATCGGTGCAAAGCGGCGTCATCACGTTGTCGATCCGGTAATCAAGACGCAGGCCTTTTCTCTCGGCGAGCGGCCGAAGTGCATTGACCAACTCGTTCACGACCCCCTGACATTCGACCGTATCGCGCTTCATCACGACTTTCCCGGACTCGATTCTCGCGAGATCGAGCAAATCGTTGATCAACGACAGCAGATGCTTGCCGGCCCTCTGCACGGTCTTCAGTTGTTGCTCTTGCAAGTCGTTAAGCGCGCCGGGCATCCGCATCAGCAGCGTCCCGGTGAACCCGAGAATCGCGTTGAGCGGTGTGCGAAGCTCATGGCTCATCGTGGCGAGAAAGCGGTCTTTCGCATGCGAGGCTCTTTCCAAATCAGCGTTCGTTCGCTCGAGCTCAACGGTGCGCTCGCGCAACGCTTCGCGTGACATGAGAAGCTCGGCCACCAAAGGTTTCAGCTGCATTCGCAGAACCATCGCGCCGGTGATCACGAGTGCCAGCAACAGCGGCGCAAACAACTCGAGACGTTCGCGTACGGGTGCATAGATCTCGGCCGCATCCATCTTGAGCGACATGCCGAGACCGAGCGATCCGATCGGCCCATATGCGGCAATGACCTGCTTGCCGCGATAGTCGGTGGAGCGAACGACTCCTGTCTTGCCTTCGAAGGCGAGACTTATCGGCAGCGGCTTGCCGCCCTGTTGAACGGGAACAGTAAAGACTTCGCGACGCAGCCGCTGCGGGAAACACTGAATCGATTGCGACTGCCGGCCGCATATCCCGGCGTCGCCGGTGGATCCCAGCCCGGCAACGTCGTCGATCGTCTGGGTGAGAATGTCGAGCCTCTGCTCGGCGAGCGCCGTCCCGACGACCCCTGACGCGTCGCTTAGCTGCGCCCGCGTGCGCAAGATGAAGCCGTCCTGCCACAGAAGTTCCGCGTCATGCGATGCGTTCAGCGGCAGAACCAACGCCGGGTCAAGCGCGAAAGCGCCTCTTTGCGAAACTTCTGCGCCGCGCTGGTCGTGGATCGCGACCGCGCTGAAGCCGCCGGGAAGAAAGCTCGCCGCAACTTCCGCGACGGCGGCGCGGGCACGCGCATCGTCGGGTGCGCTCGCCAGCGTGCGCAGATGCATGATCATCGCCGGACGCGTCGCGATCAATGTTGTATTGCCGGCGCGCAGCGTAATCAAACTGTCGAACAGCTGAATGCGATTGTGCAGCGCGACTGCGAGCGTATCGCCCAAGCTCTGCTCGGCGCGCTGTTGCATCACGACGAATCCGGTAATGCCAGCGATGAGCGCGATTGAGATGAGCCACGCTGCGCCCACCATGCCGATGTGCTCGGCAGGATTGGCGGCAATGTGCTTCCGATACGACGGCAGCGCGCGCGTAGCGAGGCCAACGCGCCGCCCGCAACGGTAAGTCCGACCGCGGTGTGCAGGGCCATGCTCGTATAACCGAACCATGCGTAGATGAATTCAACGCCCAGGACATAGCCGACGATGCCGGTTACGCCGATTGCAGTCGCGCCGAGAACGAGCACTGTGAGGAGCGAGATGCCGGCCGCACCTTGCACATTGCGCATCGTGGCTAGCACTGTGCCGATCAGAACGAACGCGAGCGCCGTGTTGAACGCCATCCGGCCGGGATGCGGATTGTTGAGGTCGAGCGGCGCGTGAAGCGCAGGCAAGTCAATGCCGAGATCGACACTCGCGAGATGTTCGGCGACCATCGCTGCTGCCAGAGCAACAACGGCGTAGCCGATCCGGGTCTGGATAGCGCGGCCCGCGCCAAGTCGGCCGCGAGCAAGGACGCGCCTGTGAGTAGAAAGCAAAGCGCCGTAGCAAAGGTCATCGCCGCAAAGTCGGGCACAAGG
>DASPYC010000121.1:0-8419 GCA_035636955.1 Casimicrobiaceae bacterium | reverse complement strand
CGCCGTGGCGATCAACACGCTGCGACTTGCCGTGCTCGACGAAGACAGGTTCGACGGAATCGAAAAATTCTTCGCCACGCCGGCGGCGTTCGTCGTTCGCAGCGAAAGTCCCGACCAGAAGTTCTCACCGTTGGCGCCACTCGCTTCACGGATCACGACGTACTGCACGCTGCCGTCGGCATTCGAATAGATCTGATCGATCCTGAACAGGTGAAACGCCCCGTGCGCTGGCACGACGAATAAGGTCGCCGTGGCAATGGCAGCGGCGATCACCCAGAGCGAGCGGACGTTCATGACGCACTCCTTCGGGAATTTGCGCGCCCTCGGCAAACAAGGGCGCGCGCGTTCCTATTCCAGCGTCATGGTGTTCCGGTCGTCGCGATGTCATAGGCAAGTCGCCAGCGACCGCTTGCATCGCGCAGCCACAGATGTACGTAATAGCCTTCTTTCACGCCGTCGGTTTCCTCGCTTGCATGGTATTGACCATACGTTGCGGCCATGTCGGCCGACCGTGCAATCCGCACGTCGAACGGTAGCCAATCGATCCGTGCAGCGTGCGCGGCCATATGTTGCGCAACCCTCTTGCGTCCCGCGATTGGCGGTACACCGTCGCGATGCAAACGCGCGTCGTTGGCGAGCAGCGGTTCATAAGCATGCGCGACATTGAAGGTGCGCGTGTCCTGCACGAGCAGCGCCTTGCGCTCTTCGGAGACGTTTTCCTTGTTTGTTTTCCCCACATAAGTCGGGCGCGGCGCTTCGCCGAGCGGAACGAAATCAACGGTTTCAGGTGTCGTGATACCGATGTCGATGCTGACGCGCCAAGTGCCGGCCTTGTCACGTTGCCAGACGGAAAAGAACACGCCGTGTCGAACGAAGCCGGGACGTCGCGCATCGGTCAGTTTCCACGGTCCCGTCGTGAATCCCATGTCGCCGCTCCGGGCGACCCCCGCTTGCGCGGGCTGCCATTCAAGGCGAGAAGCTTTCGGATCCGCAGGTGCAGGCCGTTGTGACCACGCTTCGCGCAGATGGATCGGAGCGGGTTCGAACACGATGCCTTCGGCGGCGAAGTTCGCGAGGAACGCCGCACGGATTCCCTGCTCCAACGACATCCGAGCGAACGCGAATTCGGCATCGAGGAGCGATGCGAGTGCAATCTCCGTCGCGTCAGGCGCGTGGGCCTTCGCAACGTTGATCTCGCTCGTCGCCACAGTAATGACGGCAGCCGTCGCCGCCATCAGCGCGCGGACCGAATGAGAGGCAGGCATGCGACGCAGTATAATCCGCTGCTTTTGCGCGATGTCGATGCGCCCGTCCGCCTTTTTCGCCGCGCTCTTCGCCACGGCAATCGTTCACGCGGCACCTGCGCCCGTCCCGCCCACTGCGGAACTGCCACAGTCGGTCGGCGCTGCGGCGCCTGCACCGTCTGTCGCTGCGCAGTCCTATTTCCTGCTCGATACGCTCTCCGGTCAGGCGCTCGCCGCGGGCAATGCGGCCGAAAAGCGCGATCCCGCATCGCTTACGAAATTGATGACGGCGTATCTTGCATTCGATGCGTTGCGGTCGAAGGCCATCGTACCGTCGCAAATGGTGAATGTATCGCCTAAAGCATGGCGCGCCGAAGGCTCGCGGATGTTCATCGAGCCGCGCAAGGCGGTCAGCGTCGACGAGCTTCTCCGCGGCATGATCGTGCAGTCGGGCAACGATGCGTCGGTCGCGCTGGCCGAGCTCGTTTCCGGCAGCGAAGAGGCGTTCGTCGAAAAAATGAATCGCGAAGCGGCACGGCTCGGCCTCGCGGGCACGCATTTCGTCAACGCGACCGGAATTTCCGACCCGCAGCATTATTCCACTGCCACCGACATGGCGCAGCTCGCTGCCGCGCTGATACGCGACTATCCCGAGTATTACCCGATCTACGCGCAGAAAGAATTCCGCTACAACAACATCACGCAACCGAATCGCAATCGGCTGCTGTGGACCGATCCCTACGTCGACGGCGTGAAGACCGGCCACACGGAAGCTGCCGGCTGGTGCCTGATCGCCTCGGCCAAGCGCGGCGATCGCCGCTTGCTCGCAGTCGTGCTCGGCGCGAATTCCGATCCGGGACGCGCGGCGGAGGCGCAGAAGCTCTTGAACTGGGGCTTCCAGACGTTCGACACCGTGCAGCTTTACCAATCGGGCAAGCCCGTGTCGACGCTCCGCGTTTGGAAGGGCGCGCAAGCCGAGATCAAGGCAGGCTTCCTGGCGGATCGCTACCTGACGCTCCCTAAAGGAAAAGCCGGCAGTCTCGCGCTCACGTTGGAAGCGCAAGAGCCATTGGTCGCGCCCATTGCGCGCGCGCAGCGCGTCGGCGTCGTCAAGGTGGCGCTCGAAGGGCGGCCGATGGCGGAATTTCCGTTGATCGCCCTCGAAGAAGTGGCACCCGCAAACCTTTTCGGACGCGCGTGGGATACCGTACGGCTTTGGTTTACGAAGTGACGAAGGATCTGAAGCAGGTCCCTCGCTTCGCTCGGGATGACAAATAAGGTGATGGAGAGCTGAATGCTGAATCGGGATCAAATCGTCTATCTGAACGGCGAGTTTCTCGCACTCGAGGATGCGCGAGTTTCGGTGCTCGATCGCGGATTCATCTATGGCGACGGTGTCTACGAGGTTATTCCGGTGTACGGCCGGCAACCGTTCCGGATGCCGCACCATTTGCGCCGCCTGCAATACAGCTTAGACGGCATCCGGCTTGGCAATCCGCACACCGAAGCGCAGTGGGAAGCACTCGTTCGCGAGCTGATCGTCAAGCAGCCGTTCAACGACCAGGCGCTGTATTTGCAGATCACGCGCGGCGTCGCGAAACGCGATCACGCGTTTCCTCCCGGCGTCCCGCCGACGATCTTCATGATGAGCAATCCGTTTCCGTTTCCGACGCGCGATCAGATCGATCACGGCGTCGCGGTCGTCACGGCCGAAGATAATCGCTGGCATCGCTGCGATTTGAAGACGATATCGCTGCTCGGCAACGTGCTGATGCGTCAGCTCGCCGTCGACCACAACGCCGTCGAAGCGGTGCTCTTCCGCGACGATCGCCTGACGGAGGCGTCGGCGTCCAATGTCCTGATCGTCAAGCACGGCGCCGTGCTTGCGCCTCCGAAGGACCATTTGATGCTGCCGGGCATTACGTACGACGCAACGCTCGAGATTGCGCGCGCCATCGGCCTTCCGGTCGACGTGCGGCCGATCATGCGCCGCGAAGCGCTATCCGCCGACGAGATGTGGCTTTCGTCGTCGACGCGTGAAGTGCTCGCCGTCACGAAGCTCGACGGCGCCCCATTCGGCGAAGGAACGCCGGGGCCGGTGTTTCGCGCCGTGTGGCAGGCGTTCCAGGAGCGCAAGCCGCATCCGAGCGACGCTTCGGTCCACGTCCTCGCCCGTTAGCGCTTCACGTCGAAGACGACCCGGTGCTTGTGAAGCGGCCTTGATGGAAGACCAGCGCATGGCCGCGAGCTCGCTCCACCGTCACCACTTCGCCAACGAACACGACATGATCTCCGGCGGCATGTCGTGCGTGATGGCGGCATTCAAGCCAGGCGACGCAGCCGTCGATCAAGGGCGCATCCGACCACCCGAGCCGGTGGGCGACGCCGGCAAAGCGGTCGGCGTGCGGACGGGAGAAGCGGCGCGCAAGATCGGCTTGTTCGGATGACAGGACGTTGACCGCATAGCGCTCGGCGGACTCGAACGCTGCGAGGCTGCCGGAGCGGCGCGCGATCGTCCATAGGATGAGCGGCGGATCGAGCGACACCGAATTGAAAGAGTTGGCGGTGAATCCGACGTAACGGCCATTCGGCGCACGCGTGCAGACGATGGTGACGCCCGTCGCGAACTGGGCGAGCGCGTCGCGAAACTGGCGTTGATCGAACGCCGGACGGTCGTCGCCGGCGGTGCGGCCGTGAGAAGTCATCAATCGACGGGCGTTGTTGGGGGGCGGCCGATGGTAGGAGGTGGGATTGTCGCTGTCAAAGCGCCGGCCTGTACTCCTACGGCGGCGTTGTCGGCGTCTTGCTACACTTCCATCCCTGTCAACCAGCGGGATGACGTCTTCCGACCATGACGGCGCCACTCAAGCGATTGATTGAATCCCGCTACGGCGGGCGCGGACTTCCTGTTGCATTGGTCCTTCCCGACGGCGGCCGGATCGCGCTGTCGCCGACGCCGGAGATCGACCTCATCGTACGGTCGTGGCGCGGCGTCAAGGCATTGGCTGCGCCCGCATTGGGTACGTTGGCACGCGCCTACGTCCATCAGGACATCGATTTCACCGGCAGCGCAAAACGCGCGCTCGCCGTCGCCGAATCGATGGCCGGCTCGATCGCGGAAGGCGGCCATTCGCTGGGCGCAGGCATTCGCGGCATCTGGCATCGGCGGCGCGGCAACCGCGTGAACATCCAGCATCACTACGACGTGTCGAACGCGTTCTACCGGCTGTGGCTCGATGCGCGGATGGTCTATTCCTGCGCATATTTCCGCGCGGAGAGCGACACCCTCGACGACGCGCAGGAGCAGAAGCTCGACCATATCTGCCGCAAGCTTCGCCTGGTGCCCTGCGAGCGCTTTCTCGACATCGGCTGCGGGTGGGGCGGCCTGATTTTCTGGGCGGCGCAGCATTACGGCGTCGAGGCGACCGGTATCACCCTTTCGCGCAACCAGCACGACTACGTGACGGCGGAAATCGCAGCGCGAGGCTTGCAGAGCCGCGTGCGCGTCGAGCTCCGCGACTATCTCGACCTGCCGGAGGACGTCCACTACGACAAAATTGCGAGCGTCGGTATGTTCGAGCACGTGGGGATTCGCAATTTCCCCCGTTACTTCGGGAAAATCTACCGGATCCTCCAGCCAGGCGGGTTTGTGCTGAACCACGGCATCACGCATAACTGGCTTGGGCCCACGAATCTCGGTAGCGGTATCGGCGATTTCGTCGAGGAGTACGTGTTTCCCGGCGGCGAATTGGCGCATGTCGCGCGGGTCGTCGGCGGCTTGGGCGATGCGGGGTTGGAGATCGTCGACGCCGAAGCGCTGCGCGAGCATTATGCGAAGACGCTGTGGAATTGGGTCGAACGGCTGGAACGCAACGCCGATGCCGCGCGCGCCGAAGTCGGTGAAGAGAAATTCCGCGTATGGCGGATCTACATGGCCGGATCCGCGCACGCCTTCGACCGCGGCTGGCTGTCGCTCTGGCAGCTGCTTGCCGGGAAGCCGCTCGCCGACGGCCGCCTGCCGCATCCATTAACGCGCGATTTCATCTATCAGAATTGATCGCGCCAACGGAATCGCGCGCACGCTGCACGATCCAAATCGATGACGGGTTGCAACGCGCCGCTATGCGCCGCATATAGCGAAACGCGGGCATTTCAGCGTGCCCGGAAGGAGAGCTTCCCCATGACCGCAACGACTACCGCCTCGGCCCTCGAATTTCCGTGCGCTTTCCCAATCAAGATCATGGGACGCACCCAGGCGGGATTCGCGCAAGCGGTGTTGGCCGTTGTGCAAAAGCACGCGCCGGATTTCGACGCGGCGTCGCTCGAGATGCGTGCATCGAAGGCGGGCAACTGGTTGTCGGTCACCGCGACCGTGAATGCGACGTCGCGCGAGCAGCTCGACGACCTTTACCGCGAGCTCGTTGCGCATCCGATGGTCAAGGTCGTGTTGTGAAAAACGCGCCGCGGCGCATGGACCGAATCGGCGGCGTCATCGTTCGCCGTCTCGGCCGGTCCGACTATGCGACGACGTGGCGCGCGATGCAGGACTTCACGTCCGCGCGCGACGCGACAACGCAGGACGAGATCTGGCTGACCGAACATCCGCCGGTCTACACGCTCGGTCTCGCCGGGCGCCGCGAGCATCTGCTGCGCGAAAATGAGATCCCCGTCATCAAAGCCGACCGCGGAGGTCAGATCACCTATCACGGACCGGGACAGCTCGTTTTGTACACGCTCTTCGACCTAAAACGGCTGCGGCTCGGCGTTCGCGACATGGTCCGGTCGCTCGAAGCCGCGGTGATAAACTGGCTCGGATCGCACGCGGTCGCTGCATATGGCAAGCCCGCGGCGCCCGGCGTCTATGTGACGCGCAATGGCGTCGAGTCGAAGATCGCCGCATTGGGTCTCAAGGTTCGCAATGGCTGCACCTACCACGGGCTCGCCGTCAACGTCGCGATGGATCTCGCACCCTTCTTTGACATCGATCCATGCGGCTATCCCGGGCTTTCCGTGACGCAGCTTTGCGACGTCGGACCGCTGCGCACTGTTGAAGAGGCCGGCGACGAGCTCGCGCCGATTATCGCGTTGACCCTCGGCACTCGCTGACGATGACGACATTCGATCCACCCGCGCCATCGAACCACGCCGGCGTCAAGCACAAAGGCGACGCGAAGACAGCACGCGTGTTCGCCAAATTCGCGATCAAGGTCGTCGCGGCGGAGCCGCTCAAGAAACCGGGCTGGATCCGCGTGCGGGCGCCGTCGTCGCCGCGCTTCTACGAGATCAAGAAGATCCTGCGCGAGCACAACCTGCATACGGTATGCGAGGAAGCGTCGTGTCCGAACATCGGCGAGTGCTTCGGCAAGGGTACGGCGACGTTCATGATCATGGGCGACATCTGCACGCGCCGCTGCCCGTTCTGTGATGTCGGGCACGGCCGACCGTTGCCGCTGGACGCAGAAGAACCCGCGAATCTCGCGCGGACGATCGCCGCGCTCAAGCTCAAATACGTTGTGATCACGAGCGTGGATCGCGACGACCTGCGTGACGGCGGCGCGGGCCACTTCGTCGATTGCATTCGCGCGGTCCGCGCACAATCGCCGGCGACGCAGATCGAAGTGCTGGTGCCGGATTTTCGCGGCCGATTGGAACGCGCGCTCGGCGTTCTCGATCAGGCGCCGCCCGACGTGATGAACCACAATCTCGAAACGGTGCCGCGTCTGTATAAGCAAGCGCGTCCGGGCGCCGATTACGCCCATTCGCTTTTGTTGCTGCAATCGTTCAAGCACCGACATCCGAACATTCCGACCAAGTCCGGACTGATGGTCGGGTTGGGCGAAACCGACGATGAAATCCTCGCGACGCTGCGGGATTTGCGCGCGCACGATGTCGACATGCTGACCATCGGCCAATATCTGCAGCCGACGAAAGCGCACTTGCCGGTCGCGCGGTACGTGCACCCCGATACGTTCGCGCTGTTCGAACGCGAAGCGTATTCGCAAGGGTTCCGCCATGCCGCCGTCGGCGCGCTGGTGCGTTCGTCGTATCACGCCGATCGCCAAGCCGAGGACGTGCTCGCCGCGTCCGCCTGATCGAATGCGCGTGCGCGGCGTGGTCGTGGTTACGGCGACTTTGATTGCGCTGGCCGTCGCGTTTCTGCCGCTTGTCGCGCGCGCCGAGCTGTCCACCGTGCGCATCTCGTACGGCTATGGGATTCTCTATCTGCCGCTGATGGTGATGGACCGCGAGCAGTTGCTCGAAAAACGGGCGAAGGCGGCGGGCCTGCCGGACCTGAAGCTCGAATGGAAGACGTTCGACGGCGGCAACGTGATCAACGACGCGATGCTCGCCGGGGCGCTCGACATCGCCGGCATAGGCGTGCCGGGATTTCTGACGCTGTGGGCCAAGGCAAAGGACAATCCGGCAATCGAAGTCCGGGCGCTCACCGGCATGAGCTCGTCGTCGATGTACCTGATGACGCGCAATCCGCAGGTCAAAACGTTGAAGGACTTTTCCGCATCGGACCGCATTGCGGTTCCCGGCATCAAGACGTCGTTGCCGGCAGTACTTTTGCACATGGCGGCGGCGAAAGAGTTTGGCGACGCGAATTACGCGAAGCTCGATCCGATCACCGTCGGGCTCGGTCATCCCGAGGCGTTAGGCGTCTTGCTGTCCGGCAAGGGCGAGATCAACAGCCATATGGCGTCGCCGCCGTTTTCGTACGTCGAGGACGGGGCGCCGGGATTGCATCGCGTGTTCAACTCCGTCGATATTCTCGGCAACATCACGCTCGACATCACGTTCACGACGCGCCGCTTCGTCGAAGCGAATCCGAAGCTCGCGGCCGCCTTTGTCGCGGCGATGGAAGATGCGTGTCTGCTGATCGCGAACGACAAGCGCAAAGCGGCGGAAATCTACAACGCGGTGGCGAAGGTGAAACAGCCGATCGACGAAACGCTGAAAATCCTGAACGATCCCAATACAAAGTTCAGCGTCGTTCCCGACGGCACGATGCGCTACGCAGAATTCATGGCGCGGGTAGGAACGATCAAGGCCAAGCCGGCGAGCTGGAGCGAGCTCTTCTTTGCGCCGGTCAGCGGGATGGCCGGAAGCTGAACGACGCACCCTCGTGACAAGCAAGTAGCGCCGCACCCGCAATCCGCCGCTCGTCAGCC
>DASPYC010000120.1:0-3170 GCA_035636955.1 Casimicrobiaceae bacterium | reverse complement strand
ATCGCGTGCCGCTTGGCGGTCCCGACATCGGCGTGCAAACGCTGCAACGATTCCGCCGCTTCGTTTCCGAAGACGGCATGCCGCTGATCGATTGGGACCAATCGCGCCAGCAGTTCATCGCGGGCAAGATCGGCATCTTCTTCGATACGCCGGCACGTTTGCGACAAGTCACCGATCTCATCGGCGACAAATTCACGCTGAGGACCTCGATCTTCCCGATCGACAACAAAGCGAAGGGCGGCCTGCCGACCGGCGGCAATGCGGCGATCATCACTACGCAAGATCCGAAAAAGCAGAAGGCTGCGTGGGAATTTCTTAAGTTCGTGACCGGGCCGGAAGCGCAGAAGATCGTCGTCGAGACGACGGGTTACCTGCCCACCAACTTGCGCGCGACGGGGCCAGAGTTCCTCGGTCCCTTCTATGACAAGAACCCGAACTTCCGCACCGTATCGCTGCAGATTGATCGATCGGTGCCGTGGCAGGGCTATCCGGGCGGCAATTCCGTTCGCACTTGGCGGGCGCAACGCGAAATCATCACCGGGATCATGCGCGGCGAGATCGAAGCGAAAGCAGGCTACGACCGACTGCTCAAGGAAACGGCGGATTTGATGAAGTCACAATGATCATCGCACAGATCACGGATTTCCATGTCCGGCCGCCCGGTGTGTTGGCCTATGGCGGGATCGACACGAACGCGATGCTGCGAAACGCCGTCGCGGCAATCGCTCGTCTCGATCCCGCACCCGATTGCGTGATCGCGACGGGCGATCTGGCGGACTGCGGTCTGCAAGAGGAATATGAAGAAATTGCGCGCACACTGGCGCCGTTGCCGATGCCGGTGTTCGTCATTCCCGGCAATCATGATCGGCGTGCAGTGATGCGCTCGTCACTTGGCGCGCGGCATCGCTATCTCGAGCAGGCCCAGCAATTCTTCCAATACGTGATCGATGATTTTCCGGTTCGCCTCATCGCGCTCGACACGGTCATCGCGGGAGAAACGGGTGGCGAAATCTGCGCGGTGCGCGAAGCATGGTTTGCCCATGCCCTAGGGCAAGGTGACGGAAGACCGACGCTCGTGTTCATGCACCATCCGCCGTTCAAGACCGGCGTGCCGGCGATGGATCCGATGATGTGCAAGACCGCGCCGTCCTTTGTCGATCTGGTTGCGCAACACCCCGAGATCGAACGAATTGTGGTTGGCCATTATCACCGGCCCATCGTCGTGCGTTGGGCCGGCACGATTGGCTTCGTCGCGCCGAGCACGGCGCATCAAGTCGTCCTCGATTTGCGCATAAGCGAGCCGAGTCGGTGGGCGCTCGAGCCCCCGGGATTCGCGCTTCACGTCTATCGCGATGGCGTCGGGATCGTCAGTCATGTCGTGCCAATTGGAGACTTCGGCCTGACGCACGAATTCGAGCTTGCGCCGGATTACCCGGGACAAACATGAGAACGGCGTCGCGCTATGTGGAAATCCTGCGCGGTGCCGAAGCGATCGCCGCACGTGCCGCGGAAATGTTGATCGCGATGCGTGGTCGCGCGCTCGAGGTTAATCGCAAGGAATTGCGCGACGTCGTAACTGAAGCGGATCTCGCCTCCGAGCGGATCGTGCTCGACGGTATCCGCGCGTTGACCCCCAACGCTGCGATCATTTCGGAAGAAGCCGGTGCAAGCGAAGGGGAGGGCGCCGCCTGCTGGCTTGTCGATCCGCTGGATGGCACCGTGAACTACGCGGCGGGACTGCCGTGGTTCTCCGTGACGATGGCGTACCAGGAAGACGCGCGAACGCGCGTCGGCGTCGTGCACGCGCCCGGTATCGGTCTGCTGGCACGCTATGCGGAGGGCGGCATCGCGACCATTAATGGGCGCGATGCGCAGGTCTCCGCGCGCCGATCGCTGTCCGATGCGGTCGTTTCGATCGTGCTCACGTCCCATTTCACCGAGCGGGAGGTCGCGCGCACCGCGGAAGCGGTGCACCGACTCGGCAACACGGCCCGCGGGGTGCGCATCATCGTCTCCGGTGGTCTCGAGATGACGCTCGTTGCCGACGGGCAGCTCGATGCATTCGTATCGTTGAAAGCCGATGTTGTCTCGCACGCTGCCGTGATGCCGCTCGTGCGCGCAGCGGGCGGATGCGTGACGCGTTTCGACGGCCATGACGCGATCGACGATGACCTCGAGCGGATTGCGTCGAATGGCCTGATCCAGGACGAGCTGCTGCAGTGTCTCGCCGACGTATGAACCAGCAAGGATACTGATGCGCGATTCCGAGACGGTGTTGGAACAGGCGATTCGCAGCGCGTCCGTCACGCGGTCGGTTGCCGTCGATCCGGACGCAATCACGCGCTTGCCTCATGTCCTGCGCACGCTTGGATATACAGGGGCATGTCAACTAGTCGCCGATCCCGATACGATGGCAGCCGCTGGCAATCGTGTGCTCGCGGTGCTGCGCTCCGCAAACGTCGCGATCGAAGAGGCGATAGTGCTCACCGAAGTGCCTAGGCCCAAGCCGCGCGCTGAGACCGCCCGCGACGTCGGCTCGCACCTCAAAGCGACGGGCGCGCTACCGATCGCGGTGGGGGCCGGCGTCATCAACGACATTACGAAATATGCCGCGGAACTCGCGAGCCTTCCCTACGTGAGCGTCGCAACAGCCGCATCAATGGATGGTTATGCGGCATCCGGAGCAGCGATGCTCGACGGCGGCTTCAAGCGTACGCTCGCGTGCGCGCCGCCAATCGCGATCGTCGCGGACCTCGACGTCATCGCAAAGGCACCCGCCCGAATGGCAGCGTGGGGATACGGCGACTTGGCTGGGAAAGTGATCGCCGGCGCGGATTGGATACTTGCCGACGCTGTCGGCGAGGATCCGCTCGACCGAAACGCATTTGCGCTGGTGCAGGACAATGTCAAAGAGTGGCTCTCCAGATCCGACCGCATCGCAGCTCATGATATCGAAGCTCTGCGAGGATTGGTCAACGGCCTGCTGATCGCCGGCTTCGCGATGCAGGCACATGGGAACTCCCGCCCAGCGAGCGGCAGCGAGCACCAGATCTCGCATGTCTGGGAGATGGAGCGTCTCACCGTGAACGGCGAACCCGCAGCGCATGGAGCCTGCGTTGGCGTCGGGGCTGTGGCGATGCTAGCGTTGTATGAATGGTTCCTCGCGCAGG
>DASPYC010000119.1:0-1501 GCA_035636955.1 Casimicrobiaceae bacterium | reverse complement strand
TCGTCCAGTTGCCGCAGGTCTTGTCGTCGCTACCCGCGAACGCGGTGCCGTCGGGCTGCGAACCGGTGAGGATGTCATGCTTGACTGGCGTGTCGCCGCTACCGGTGACGACGTCGCCCTTTTCCGTCAATGCCGTCTCCTTGTTCAAATTGTTGGTCCCGTGCAATTCGGCAACGTCCTTGGCTATCACGACGCCTTTGGCGTTTTGCCACGGGCCGTTGCCGATACGGTCGCGCGCATTGACGGCTTGCGCTCCCTGCGTGCTGAGATAAGCGTGCCACGTCCGGTTACCTGCGCCTGCCGCGGCCGCGAGCGACTGGCAATACTTGTCGGCGCCTTCGAGGCCGCCGAAGTCGGCGCCCTTGCCCGATCCTGCACTGGTTACGAAGAAGCTCATGTTCGCCGCCGGCGGCTGTGCGCCAGCGCCAATCCCGAACCCGAGTAACGCGATGGATGCGACGACTGCGACGCTTGCACGTGTCATGACTATCCTCCAAAGATAGGACGACGGATGATAGTAAACATTAGGTCCGCCGCCCGTATTCCGCCTCGGCTGCCGGTGTTCGCTATTTACTCAGCGCATCGACTCCCGCTTTCCCCACCTGCCCGTCCTGTGTTGCCGTGCCGCCACTGACGCCGATCGCGCCAACCATCTTTCCGCTGACGACGATCGGGAGACCGCCTTCGATCGGCGTGATGTCGCCAAGCCGCAAGATCGCCACACGGCCGCCCGCGACGTTCTCCTCGAATTCCTTCGACGGCCGCCGCCACAACGCCGAAGTGCGCGCCTTGTCGACCGCGACAGTTGCAGCCGCGATCTGCGTATCATCGGCTATTTCGTAATAGATGAGCATGCCATGGTTGTCGACGATCGCGACCGCCATGTTCCAGTTATTCTTCTTTGCCTCCGCGGCGGCACCCGCAGCAATTTTCTTCGCGGTTTCGAGATTGATTTCCGGGCCGTAAGGCGGACGCACCGGCGCCTGCGCAGACGCGGTGGCTGCGAACAATGACAGCGCGGCCGCGGCTGCGATCCGTGCGACCGAAACGTTCGTGTTCATGTTCCTCCAGTCGAGTGATTGTTGTGTTCTTCGCCGTACTGCCACGCTTCGGCGCGAGCACGAGTCTACTCCTTGTAATCCGCGGTCGCATACTTCACACGCGCGTCGCGCGTCACTCGCTATAATCGCGCGACTTCGACGCATCAGGAGGATTCATGCGTACGCATTACCGATGGACGCTCGCGTTCACGATGCTCGCTATGGCGGCAGGAGCTGCATACGCGCAGGCGACGCTCAAGATGAACATCTCCGTCGCCCAGAACTCGCACTACGGCGTCGCCATCGACACGTTCGTGCGCGAGGTCGAGAAGCGAACCAACGGGCGTTACAAGATCCAGAATTTCTACGCCGGGGCGTTGGGCGCCGAGCGCGAGTCGATTGAAGGCATTCAGCTTGGCACACTCGATCTGACGATGACATCGACAGGCCCGGTGCCGAAC
>DASPYC010000118.1:0-1651 GCA_035636955.1 Casimicrobiaceae bacterium | reverse complement strand
AGACGGTGATTCGACGCGCGACGTCGTGGGGTTACAGCCCGCGCAATATGATGGTCAAGCTGCTGGCCTTTTCCGCCGTTCCGCGCATCGAACGCATTCATCCGCTTGAAGGGGGCCTATTCCGCCGCAAGTATCGCCGCGATCGTCGTCCGGAAATGCCGCGCGAAAACCCGTGGGTGTTCTACGCTCGGTACGCAAGCGAGATCGTGTCGAAGCACGTGCGCTTCGCGGCAATGTATTGGCAATATCGGCGAATTCTCACCCGCGCCGTGCGCGCCGGAACTGACGCGACGGACGTCGCGATGACGCCCGTGAAGGACGAAGAGTTCGACACGCTGGAGATGTATACGACGACGCCGGCGGCGAAGTTCGCGGTCGAAAAGCTGCGTCGCTATAAGGGCGTGCAGCCCGTATCCGGCGATTGACGAATCGTTACAGCGAAAGAGCGCTCGCTGCCTTTACGCCCACTTCATCATGCGTAACGCGGTCACGAGCTCCGGCCGCATGACCCACTCGAAGTCGCCGTCCCCGCGATCGTCGGGGCCCGTTCGCCCAACCGAAAGCGCGCACCACCAACGGATGGGACTCTTGCCCGCGCGGGGCGGCGCATAGCCGAGCTTATCGGCGACCGCTCGCGCAAACGCCGCGTATTCCGAGCGCGCCGCCGCAACGCTCTTCAGCCCAAGCTGTTTATGGATTTGCGATGCGGTGATCGTGCACTCGGGCGCGCGACATTGCGCCTGGAGCATTTGCAGCTGCGTCGGTGAAATGCCCATCCAGTCGCGCGTGGCCAGCAATGCAGCCTTGAACTCCTCGGTCGTGGCAATGGGTTCCTGAACCGTAGTTTCTTCCATCATGATTCGCTCGGAGAATGTTCGGAGTCCCAGTGTACGCCACATTGTCCGTGCGCTACCGGATCGGCGGCGCGCAACAAAAAAGCCCGCGCGAGGCGGGCTTTTTTGGCGATTGACGCGAGACTTTAGTTCGTACCCGACGCGACCTTCTGATCGGGCGCCGGTTTCACCTTCACTGCCACCGGCTTAACCGTATTTGGCGTGAATGCCTTCGCGACCGTCGGTGCGGGCACCTTCGATGCTGCCGGAGCCGACGTCGAGGCCATCTGCTCCACCGGAGTCGCGGATGCCGACGAGCTGTCGTAATAGTCGCAGGCGGTGCCGACCGCCGGAACAAGCCCGAATAACGCCACCGCCGTTGCTGTCACTAATTTCTTCATGACATTCTCCTCTCAAGCAAACCCACATCGACAATTTGCTCGCATGGCGAGCGCTTGTCAACATTCTCAATCAGGATGCCCCGGGCACTCGAGCGCTCACGACAGGAACCATCCATGCCGCATAACCGCACGGATCGCGCACATTCGCGATCATCTGGTCGAAATACGCGACTGCCGACTCGCGCGAGATCGGCGTCAGTTCGCCAATCGGCTCGGCATAACCGTCGCGCCATGCTCCGAGAATCGCCGCGAACGTTTCGCGCGGCACACGTAACGTATCGACGACGATGTAGTCCAGCGTTATCGCGCTGAAGCCCATCCGGGCGAGGATCCCGAACGTGTTGCGGCCGATGAAAAGGTCGGTGCCCGTTGCTGCGCCGAAACTCGCCGGCGCGACATGCCAGAATTCGCGCGGAT
>DASPYC010000117.1:0-1634 GCA_035636955.1 Casimicrobiaceae bacterium | reverse complement strand
GTCGGCATCACGCGTATTGCGCGCGGCGTCGGTGAGCGCAAAGCGGCGCAGGCGCGGATTGTGCGGATGAATCGAGGCTACGCAATTCTGCGCGCAATCAATGCGGCGATTGTCCGCATTCGCGATCGAACCGAGTTATTGGAAGAGGCTTGCCGCATCGCCGTCGCGCAGGGCGGCTTTCGGATGGCATGGGTCGGTTCCGTCGGCATCGCTCGTGAGGATCCGGTCGTCGTCCTGGCTCGCTCCGGCGACGAGCGTGGCTTCCTGTCGCGCGTCCGCTTCATTTTGGATCGCAATGCGCCGGTCGGCCGCAGCGTAGCGGTCGCGGCCATCGTCGACAATCGAACTGCCGTCGATAACGACATCGAGTCGAACCAGGCGCTCGGCGAGATTCGCGACGAATGTCTGGCGCGCGGATATCGTGCCGTCGCAGCGCTTCCGCTTCGCGTTGACGGCCAACCGATCGGCGCGCTCATTCTCTATGCGCCTCAACCCGGTTTCTTTACGGCGGACGAAATCAAGTTGCTCGAAGAGTTCAGCGCCGACGTCGCGCTCGGGATGGCGTTCGTCGACAAATCAAAGCAGGCCGAATATCTGGCCTATAACGATCCGCTGACAGGCTTGCCGAATCGTGTGCGATTTTTGGAGCGCATCGCGATGCACGCCAGCGAAATGCACGGTGGCGCGCAGTTTGGCGTCATGGTGCTCGATCTCGATCGATTCCGCTCGATCAATGACACCCATGGTCCCGCGGCCGGCGACGAAGCGTTGCGCACGGTTGCAAAACGGTTGCACGCCGCCACGCCGGGCGCTGAGCCGCCTGCCCGCATCGGGGCTGACGCATTCGGCTTACTGCTTACGGGCATCCGCGACGGCGCACAAGCGGCGCAAGCCGTCGAGCGAATCCTGACGCAAACGTTCAATGCGCCGATCACCTTCGAAGGCGGCAGCTTCCGCCTTTCGGCCAAGGCAGGCATTGCGCTCCATCCCGCGCATGGACGCGATGCCGGCACGCTGTTTCGCAACGCCGAGGCCGCACGCGAGATGGCAACCGCATCGCCCGAGCCCTTCCTGATTTACGCACAGGACATGCACGCCGAGCTGTCGCTCTGGCTCGCCACCGAAAATCGATTGCGCTATGGAGTCGAAGAGAAGCAATTCGTCGTCCACTATCAACCTAAAGTAGACGCTGTGACGCGAGCCATCGTCGGCGCAGAAGCCCTGTTGCGGTGGAACGATCCCGAGCACGGACTCGTGTCAACGCAGCAATTCGTTGCGTTGCTCGAGGAAACCGGATTGATCGTCGATACCGGGCGCTTCGTGCTGCTGCGTGTGCTCGAGGATATCGCGCGTTGGCGCTCGAAAGGTCTGGCGCCGCCGCGTATTGCCGTCAATGTGTCGGCGGTGCAGCTGCGCCGGAGCGGCTTTTTCGGCGAGCTCTCCGACGTCGTCAGCGCTGCCGGCGGGCACGCCGCCGGCGTCGACGTCGAGATCACCGAGAGTGCGCTGTTGTCGGACGTTGCCGACACGATCGACAAGCTGAAGGAGATTCGCAAGCTCGGCGTCGAAATTGCGATCGACGACTTCGGCACCGGTTACTCGTCGCTCAACTACCTGGCGCGGCTGCCTGTGTC
>DASPYC010000116.1:0-1903 GCA_035636955.1 Casimicrobiaceae bacterium | reverse complement strand
GTGCGCTGGTTGACGCGGCCGGACACCTGGTCGGCATCAACAGCACAATCTATTCGCAGACCGGCGGCTCGATGGGTATCGGCTTTGCGATTCCCGTATCGCTCGCGCGGACCATTCTGACGCAAATCATCAAAGATGGCGAAGTGACTCGGGGATGGCTCGGCATCGAGCCGCAAGCCGTGACGCGCGAGTTGGCGGAGGCGCTCGCGCTCGGTCGCCCGGACGGTGTGCTGATTCGCGGTGTCCAGCAAAACGGTCCGGCAGAACGCGCGGGACTTTTGCCGCGCGATGTCGTCGTGGAAATCGCCGGAAAGCCCACGCTTGACGTGCCCCAATTGCTCGCCCGCATTGCGGAGCTGGCGCCGGGATCGAGTGCGAGGGTTCGGATGTGGCGTGACGGCAAGTCGGCGGAGCTCGACGTCACCGTCGGCAGGCGACCGAAGCCGCAGCAGCAACCGCAGTGATCTTCGCCGTCTCCGGCTGAGGGCGCCGCGGGGTCGCCCTAGTTCGCCGCCTCGGACGCTTCGGTCTTCTCGACCGGAAGTGCCACCAAGCGTGCGAGCAGCAGCCCGAGCTCGAATAGCAGCCATAACGGGACCGCCAGCAGCAGCTGCGAGATTACGTCGGGCGGCGTGAAAACCGCGCCGACGACGAATGCGCCGACGATCACGTATGGACGCGCCGACCTGAGCTTCTCGAGCGTGACGATACGCATCCGCACGAGCACGATGACGACGACCGGCGTCTCGAACGTGAGGCCGAAGGCGATGAACATCGTGAGGACGAACGATAGATATTTGTCGATGTCGGTCATCATCTGCACGCCGATCGGCGCATAGCCTGCGAAAAATCCGAACGCGATCGGAAACACGAAGAAATACGCGAACGCCATGCCGACCAGGAAAAATAGGAAGCTCGATACCAGCACAGGTATCACCAGGCGCTTCTCGTGCTGATAAAGGCCGGGGGCGACGAACGCCCATGCCTGGTAGAGCACATAGGGAAGCGCGAGCAGAAACGCAGCCATAAGCGTCACTTTGAGCGGCACGAGAAAAGTCCCCGTGACGTCGGTGGCGATCATCGTTGAGCCTTGCGGCAATACGCGCAACAGCGGTTTCGCCAGCGCGGCGTAAATGTCCTTTGCGAACGGAAACAGCGCGGCGAGGACGATCACGATGGCGACGATCGCGCGCAACAGCCGCGAGCGCAGCTCGATCAAGTGCGAGATGAAGGTTTCCTGCGGCGCGTCGGGCGTATCGCTCATCGGATTAGCGCGCCATGAGCGCCGCCGGGCCGTCCCAAGGCGCGAATTACTCCCCCACTGGGGGCAGCGCAGTGGCCGAATTGGCCAATGAGGCCGCAAGCGTGGGGGTCCATTTTCTCAGCCCTTGTCGAGACCGGGCAATGACGGCTGCCGCGGCGCTTCCTCTGGCGCGCCCGTTGGTTCGGCCGCAGTGGTTGAAGGCGCCGGCGGCGCGGTTTCCGATGCGCCCTCGTTCAATTGCTGCTCTACGCCTTTGATCCCGGATTGGAAATCGGTCGCAGCGCTTCGCATCGATTGCTCGATTTCGCTCGCTGCGCCCTTGACTTCGCGTTGCAAACGGCGGAGCTCGTCAAGCTCCATCTCGCGGTTGATATCGGTCTTCACCTCGTTGACGTAGCGCTGCAGTCGTCCGAACAGGTGCCCGAGCATGCGCGCGGTCCTGGGCAAACGTTCCGGCCCGATGACAATCAGCGCGACGACGGCGATGACGACGATTTCGGAGAAGCCTACATCGAACATGGAATGCGACCGATTCGCGCGCGGCGCGCGTCGTCGTCGCCCCTTCGGATTGACGGGCCCGGGGAACGGGCCGCGGGCGGTAGGCAACGAACCTGCGCGCTCACACTTTTTGCGAAGGCT
>DASPYC010000115.1:0-2607 GCA_035636955.1 Casimicrobiaceae bacterium | reverse complement strand
TCGCGCGCCGCCGGATCAACTGAAAGCGCGCAACGCCGAGACTCCGCCCATGAGGCGGGGACGGGCGGCATCTCTGCGCCATCCGTCGTACCTATTGTTGCCTGGAGATCGGTTATGCGACCTGGAAAGGGTACTTGTTCCTCCGTTTCGACTTCGTCGTCCTTTTGCGCGCTTCAACCGATCACTCGAGCGACGATGTTCGGGGTGACAAAGGTGACGGAATGGATCGCCAGTCTTCACGTCGCTCGGGCCGGGCTCGCCGTGCTCGTGGTGTGGGTGCTCCACGAATTCGGCAATATCGAGAGCGCGATCGCTCACGGTGATGACAAAGCGTCACTCCTGCTCTTCATTGCAATGATCGTAGCGCTGTCCGCTTTGATATCGAGCATCGCAGGATTCGCATTCTCCGCGCTGGCGGGGAGCGCTTTTGCCTATCTCGGCCTCGAGCCGGTTCACGCGGTGCAAACGATGGTCGTGTGCTCCACGGCGATCCAGCTCTATGCGGTATGGAAAATTCGCGCGTCGATTCGCTGGCTTTCGCTGTGGCCGATGGCTGCAGCGGGCGCAGTCACCATTCCACTGGGCGTACGAATGCTGCTGCACCTCAATGGCGCCGTCTATGCCGTCGGATTGGGCGCATTCCTGACGGCATATGGGTGCTACGCCGTTTTCCGCCGAGGAACTCGGGTCGTTCGCGGCGGCGTATGGCGAGATGTAGCCGTGGGTGCGTTGGGTGGATTGGCCGGAGGTCTCGCAGGCCTGCCCGGATTGTTCGTTACGATTTGGTGCTCGATGCGAGGATGGGACAGGCTGCAACAGCGAGCGGTCTATCAGCCCTACATTTTGGTCATGCAGCTTGTGACGATTGTCTGGCTTCGCTGGGAAACATCCACGGACATGCACGTGACGCAAGATCTCCGGTTCGTCCCGTTTGCACTGCTCGGCGCCATCGGAGGCCTCGCGTTGTTTCAGCGGATGTCGAACAAGCAGTTTCAGGCCGCGGTCAGCGCATTGCTGATGTTGTCCGGGATCGGCTTGCTGAGCCGCCTACTATGATCGGAAGTGGCGGGGCATCCATTGATCAGCCCGTTCGTTTGCGTTTCGGCACTTTCGTACGTACGCTGAGCGTGCGCGAGCGCTTGATGACGACGGGTTTCGTCCTCGCCGTACGGATCGCTTCAATCGGACGCCTATAGCTGATATTTCGCGGCATTTCCGGCTCGTGTGATGTCGTTGTCGAAAATGTTACGCTTCCGTAAGGACATCGAAAACGGGAGACTAACGTCCGATGGCAATGCTCACGCGCGGTGACGTGGAGCTCTATTACGAAAGCCGCGGCGAGGGAGCACCGCTTCTTCTCGTTGCCGGCCTGGCGTCCGATTCGCTGAGCTGGCAACCGATCATTACCGATCTCGCCGCGCACTACCGCGTCATCGCTGTCGACAATCGCGGCGCAGGGCGAACGACTCCGCAGACCGCGCCGACAACCATCCGTGCGATGGCAGACGACTGCGTCGCGCTGATCGAGCATCTTGGCTTAGCCTCCGCCCACGTGCTGGGACATTCGATGGGCGGCTTCGTAGCGCAGGATTGCGCGATTCGCTATCCCGACAAGGTGAATGCGCTGGTTCTGGCTGCGACATCATCGGTGAACTCCAGGCGCAACAATGATTTGTTCTCCGATTGGGCATCGGCGCTTGCCAACGGCGCGGACACGAAGGCGTGGTTGCGGAATTTGTTTTATTGGCTATTTTCGACGCGCTTCTTCAGCAATGACGCGGTTGTCGATGCTGCGATTCAATATGCGCTCACGTATCCGTATCCGCAATGCCCGGCGGCATTCCAGAATCAGGTTGACGCGATCGCGGCATTCGATTCGACCAACGATCTCTCGCGGATTCGCGCAAATACGCTCGTCGTTGCGGGCACGGACGATCTGCTGTTCCCGCTCAGCGTGTGCAAGCGCTTTGCAAACGTGATCCCCAACTGCACGTTTGTCGCGATCGAAAACGCCGCGCATTCGATTCACATGGAAAACGCACAGGCGTTTGTCGAACACGTCATTAATTTTCTGCCACAACGGTAAAGCCGACGCACATGGTTTACGAGCTGCACTACTGGCCGACGATCCAGGGCCGCGGCGAGTTCGTACGGCTCGCGCTCGAAGAGGCCGGCATTCGCTACATCGACGTCGCCCGTACGGACGACGGCGAGGACGTCATGCTGACGTATCTCGACGATGCGCGCATCACGCGGCCTCCATTTGCGCCGCCCTTCCTGAAGGCAGGGAAGCAGATCATTGCGCAGACTGCCAATATTCTGCTGTTCCTCGGCGAGCAACATGGACTCGCGCCCGCGACGACGGCCGGGCGGCTGTGGACGCACCAGCTTCAGTTGACGATTGCCGACCTTGTCGCCGAGGCGCACGACACGCACCATCCGATCGCGTCGAGCCTCTATTACGAGTGCGTAGGCGATGGCCCGCCGCTTCTTCTCATTGCTGGCCTCGCATCCGATTCGCTGAGCTGGCAGCCGATTGTCGCCGATCTAGCCGCGCACTACCGCGTCATCGCTGTCGACAATCGCGGCGCAGGGCGAACGACGCCG
>DASPYC010000114.1:0-5642 GCA_035636955.1 Casimicrobiaceae bacterium | reverse complement strand
GATCGGGGTCAGCATATTCGCGTCCAGCGCGCGGATCCATGCGTCGCGGTCGAACTGACGAAAGTCACCGGGCGGCGGGCCGCCGGCGTTGTTGACAAGGATATCCGGCTCCGGGCAGGCGGCTAATGCTTGCGCGCGGCCTTCAGGCGTTGTGATGTCGCAAGCGAGCCATGCAACAGTCCGACGCGCAGCAGCGCCGATCTCTTCGGCGGCTTTCTGTACGTCATCGCGCGTACGCGCCAGAATCGTCACGTCGACGCCCGCTTGAGCCAGCGCTTCAGCGCAGCCGCGTCCCAGTCCCTTGCTTGCCGCGCATACGAGCGCTTTGCGCCCGGCGATGCCAAGATCCATTCGAGGTCTCCTCAAGCCGCGCGCACGCCGACGGCTCGCCGCACATTGACGACTGTTCCGATGGCGACGAGCAGCAGCGCAGCGATCACAAAGAACATCTCGCGCGCAAGTCCATGATCGAGCATCAGACCGAACCACACCGGGCCGAGCGTCGCACCGAGATCGAGGCCCGAGTACACGAAGCCGTATACGCGTCCCGCAGCGCCTTTCGGCGTCGCGTTACGCACGATCAGATCGCGTGAAGGGCCGGTTGCGCCGAGCACGAACCCGGTGACGACGAACATCGGCACGATCAGCGGCCGCGGCACGATCCCGGTAGCAACGATTGCAAGGAGCGCAGCGCCTGCCAACAAGCCGGTGCCAGCGACGCGATCATGGCGTGCCGTGCGAACGGCGAGAAAACCGCCTGCGACAATGCCCGCGGTGCCGCCCAGCAAATAAGCGGTCACCGCCGATGTTGCGAGGAGAATCGGAATGGACAATCCGACGTTGAGACCCGTGGGCAAGAACGTTTGCAAGCCGACCGACGCGGTCGTTTGAAAAATGAAGTAGAAGAAACACAGCAGGATTCCCGGCTGGATGAATAACGACAAGCTGCCGCCGAGCGTATGCGTGTGCGCGTCGTGTGCGCGCTGCGATGTCAGTGAGGCGCGTTGCGTGGCGAGCATGCCGAGCACGACGAGTCCGATCAAACCCATCACGACGAGCGCGGCACGCCAGCCGAATGCGCTGCCGAGCCCGAAGCTGACGACCGGGGCGAGCGCATATCCAAGATTGCCGCCGACGCCATGCATCGAATACGCATACCCCAGTCGTTTGACGTCGATGCTGCCGTTGAGGATCGCAAAATCGGCTGGATGGAATACGCCGTTGCCGACGCCCATCACCGCCACGGCCGGGAACAGCCATGCCGGACCGGGCGCAAACGACGCCGCCAGCGTTCCACCGATCAGCAGAGTCATGCCCGTCAGGAGTACCGGACGAGCGCCGACACGGTCGACGACAAAGCCTGCGGTAAATTGCGTGACGCCGCTCGCGACATAGAATGTTCCCACCAGCGCGCCGAGCAGCGTGAACGACGTATCGAAGTCCGCGCGCAGCAGCGGAAACAGCGGCGGCAACGCGAGCTGGAAGAAATGCGACAGACTGTGAGCGATGCTGACGAGAACGATAACGCCAGCATCGCGACGGAACGTCGTGCCGGTATCAGTATTCAAAGCGAGTGAGGGTGTAAGGCGCTGGGTAGAGTTCACACTATAACTTAGCGGTCACGGATTCGAGACGACATGGTCGACAAAGTACATAAGCCGGACGCCGAGTGGAAAGCGCAACTCACGCCCGAACAGTTCAAGGTCACGCGCAAAAAAGGCACCGAGCGTCCCTTCAGCAACAAGTATTGGGACAACCACGAAAGAGGAACGTATCGCTGCATCGGCTGTGGCATACCGTTGTTCAAATCCGATACGAAGTTCGACTCCGGTACCGGGTGGCCGTCGTTCTATGCGCCGGTCAGCCAAGAAAATGTGCGCGAGGAGTCTGACAACACGCTGTTCATGCGCCGCACCGAGGTGCTGTGCGCCGTGTGCGACGCGCATCTTGGGCATGTATTCGACGATGGTCCCGAGCCAACCCGTCAACGTTACTGCATGAATTCGGCGGCGCTCAAGTTCGACCCGGAGAAATAATCGACGCTCCTGTAGGCGCGCGCCGCATTGCGGCGGCGTCCGCGCCCATATATCCTTTGTGGGCGTCGGACCCGTCAAGAACAGCAACCACGGAGGCGTTCGTGAGCCAACTGCGTGCAATCGTTATTGCGGGTTTCATCATGTTGCTTGGTGCGCCGCTCACGGCGTCGGCCGAGCGCATTTTCTGCGAGAGCCGCGACTATCACCGGAATTACTGCCCCACCGGCGGCAATATTGCCAGCGCCCGACTCGTCGTCCAGCAGTCGCAGGCCGCGTGTGTCCAAGGGCGCACTTGGGGCTACGACAGCAATGGCATCTGGGTGACGCAGGGCTGCTCAGGCGAGTTCGATTACCGCTGGAATCGCCCGCCGCCAATGCCCGGCCCCGGCCCGGGTCGCCAGGTCGAATGCGACAGCCGCAATTACCAGCAACAGTTCTGTCCGGCGGGTCGTCGCGTCGCGCGAGCGTGGCTCGTCGAGCAGCGATCGCAGGCGGCGTGTATCCAGGGCCGGACGTGGGGTTATCAGCAGGATGGGATCTGGGTATCGGGTGGCTGCTCCGGCTTGTTCGCGGTAGAAGGTGGCGGTCCGCCGCCGGGTCCGCCGGGGATCAATCGCGTCGCGTGCGAGAGCCGCGATTATCAACAGAGTTTTTGCCCGGCCGGTCCGCGCGTCGCGCGAGCCTGGGTCGTCGAGCAGCGCTCGCAAGCACCGTGCGTCAACGGGCAGACCTGGGGATTCCAGGGCAACGGCATTTGGGTTAACCAGGGCTGCAGCGCGATATTCGCGTTCGAGTCGCGTTAGCGATTGTCGTCGGGTCTGGCGTAGTACAGATACGCGCTACGCCAGTACCTTGGTCAGGAACTTCGCCACGGCGTCGATTTCTTCGGGCACCGCCGAATGCGGCATCGGGTACGTCCGCCATTCCACGTTGTAGCCGGCGGCGACCAGCAACTGGCGCGATGCCTCGCCCCAGCGAAACTGGACCACCGGGTCTTGCGTGCCGTGCGCCATGAAAATCGGAACGTCGCGATTGGCGACACTTGCCTCCGACGGCAGCGCTGACGGCGCAATGACGTACGTCGACAGAGCGACAATTCCAGCGAGCCGCTCAGCGTGGCGAAGGCCTGCGTACAACGCGATCGCGCCGCCCTGCGAAAAGCCGGCGAGCACGGTCCGTTGCGCGGTGACACCGCGCGTCGTTTCTCTCGCAATCAGCGCTTCGACCTGCGTTTGCGACTGCTTGACGCCGGCGATATCGGCACGTTCGTTGAAATCGTTCTCGCGAATGTCGTACCACGCGCGCATCGGATAGCCGTTGTTGATCGTGACCGGCATCACGGGCGCGTGCGGAAAGATGAATCGCACCGAAAGCGTCGACGGAACATTCAACGCGGGGACGATCTCTGACCAACCGCGTCCATCGTCACCCAAGCCATGCAACCAAATGACCGCGGCATTCGGGTCGGGCGCAGTTTCGATTTCGATAGCGGGTAGAAGATCCGATGTCATGATTGAGGGTTCCGCAAACGGCGCCGCATTCTACCGGACGTCCTCTCACCAGGCGGCGGTTAGAATGATGATCGATCGAATCGCCTCCTGGAATTTTCCGTGCGCCGCACGACACGTCTCAAGCAACTGATCGCTGCTCCGGATGTCCTCATCATGCCGGGCGTGCACGACGCGCTCGGCGTACGTCTCGCCGATGCCGCCGGTTTCGACGCATTGACCGCAGGCGGCTACGGCGCCACCGCGACTCTGCTCGGCCGGCCGGATTCGTCGCAATTGTCGCTGACCGAGCTCGCCGACATGTATTCGCGTTTCTGCGATGCGACGGAGCTGCCGCTCCTCGCCGACGCCGATACAGGATTCGGTAACGTAACGAACGTGACGCGCGCGGTGCGGTTGTACGAAAAGGCGGGTGTCGCCGGTTTGTTCATCGAGGACCAGGTCTTTCCGAAGCGCTGCGGGCACATGCCGGGGAAGGCTGTCGTTGCGCAGGAAGAGTGGCTCGCGAAGATCAAAGCGGCACTCGATGCACGGGTCGATCCCGACATGGTGGTCATGGCTCGCACCGACGCGCTGGCCGTCAACGGCGTCGACGATGCGATCGAACGTGCGTGCCTCGCGCGGGAAGCAGGGGCCGATCTCCTATTTGTCGAAGCGCCGACCGACGTCGCGCAAATGCGCCGGATTTGCCGCGAGGTGCCCGGCCCGTGCCTCGCGAACAACGTCGAGACCGGCCTCTCGCCGTTGCTGCCCGCCGCCGAATTGCAGGCAATCGGTTATGCCGCAGTAGTGTTTCCTGTCGCGGCGACCTATGCGGCGGCCTTTGCGCTGCGCGATTTGTTCGCCACGATCAAGCGAACGGGAACGACGGCCGATTATCTTTCACGCATGCTGGCATTCGACGAATTCAACGATCTCGTCGGTCTGCCCGCGCAGCGAAAGCGTGAAGGCGACCTGGAGGATTTCGCCGCGGCGCTTGTCGCGCGTTCGCGGAAGAAATAGCCAAAACTCATAGACGGAGGCGTCATGCTGAAGGATCTTGCGCGCGCGGTATTGGCGATTGCGTCACTGTTGGCCGGCATCGCGGTGGCGCAGCCGGTCGTCATGCGCATTTCGCATCAGGTGCCGCCCGCGCACCATATGACGAAGTTGCTCGAAGGATTCGCCGCCGACGTGAAGAAGCGGACCAACGGTCAGGTCGAAGTGCAGATTTTCGGCTCGGAGCAACTGTCGAAAGCGGGCGAAAATTTTCCTGCCGTCGCGAAGGGCAACATCGAAGCCGCGATGAGCGTTAACTTCCAGTGGGGCACGACGATTCCGGAGATGAGCGCGACGCTCATTCCGTACTTTCTGACCGATCTTGAAAAGATCAAGCGCTTCCCGGCTTCCGATGCGCGCAAATTCCTCGACCAGAAGCTCGAGCAGCGCGGCGTGCACAGCGTTGCGTGGCTCTACATCACGCGCGAAACCATTTTTACGTCGAGCAAGAAGCCGTTGATCGCGCTTGACGATTTCAAAGGCGTGAAAATTCGCGGCTTGAATTCGCTCACCGACAACGCGCTGACGGCGGTAGGGGCGGCGCCTTCGGCGATGCCGGGCTCGGAGGTGTATCAGGCGTTGCAAGCCGGTGTGCTCGACGCGGGCCTTACTGATCTATCCGCCGCCTACAGCCGCAAGTACTACGAAGTGCAGAAATACGGGACGGTCACGCCGTTTTTCACGATTTTCTTCCACATGTACGTGAATCCCGCGTGGTGGGCGAAGCTCAAGCCCGAATACCGTACGGCGATCGAAGCCGCCGCCGCGAAGGCGGAACAGGAGGCGTTCCCCGTCACGGAAGCAACCGCAGCCGCAGCGCTCAAGGATTTGCAGACGAAGGGAATGACGATCCACGTTCAAACGCCGCAGGAGCAGCAGGCGTGGAAGGCGGCGATGCAAAAGCCCGTAATGGACGCGTTCCTGAAAAGCGCGCCGGCCGACGGGCCGAAGATCGTCGAGTTGTTGCAGAAGCTGTGACTTTCTCCTGTCACCCCGAGCGTAGCGAGCGACCTGCTGTTGTATTGGTGATGCAGTGAAAGTGTTCGATCGCGTCGTCGCG
>DASPYC010000113.1:0-4712 GCA_035636955.1 Casimicrobiaceae bacterium | reverse complement strand
GCGACACGAGATGGTGGCGATTCACTCTCGCGCGCTCGATCAAGGCAGCCCAGGCCGAGCTCAGGTCCTCGGCCGCCACATTTGGAAATCGGGTCGGCGCAATGCGCTCAAAAAATATGCGAACCGTCGCAAAATCGCGTTCGACAAGCGGCAGCGCATCGAGATCGTGCGACGCTTGCTTCATGCGCTCGTATTCCAGCAGACGGCGAACGAGCTCGGCACGGGGATCGGCGGATTCATCGCCTGCGGGAGCGGGCGGACGCGGCAACAGCAACCGCGACTTTATTTCGATCAGCACGGCAGCCATCAGCAAATATTCGGCGGCGAGCTCCAACTGCGTTCTGCGCATCATCTCCACATAGCCTAAGTACTGTCGGGTCAGCTCGGCCATCGGGATGTCGAGCACGTTGATGTTCTGCCGGCGGATCAGATAGAGCAGCAAATCGAGCGGGCCCTCGAACGTCTCGAGGAAGATCTCGAGTGCCTCCGGCGGAATATAAAGATCGTGCGGAAATTCGTTGACCGCTTCGCCATAGACGCGCGCCAACGGCCGCGGCAGCGGCGACGGATGTTCCAGATCGAGCGCCGCTTCGCCGCTAATCATAAGCGAGTCCCATCGCCTGGCGCACATCGCGCATTGTTTCCTCGGCGAGCTTGCGCCCCCGTTCGCAACCGTCCGCGACGATGTTGCGCACGAGCGCCGGATCGTCGAGATATTTTTGCGCGCGCTCGTGAATCGGCTTTTGCTCGCGGATGATCGCGTCGATCACCGGCTGCTTGCATTCGAGGCAGCCGATTCCGGCTGTTGTGCATCCTTTGACGACCCAGTCCTGTGTTTCCTTGCCGGAATAGATCTGGTGCAGCCCCCATACGGGACATTTTTCCGGGTTGCCCGGATCGCTACGGCGGACGCGCGCCGGATCGGTCTGCATCGTGCGGATCTTTTCCGTTACGACCGCGGGATCTTCGCGCAGCATGATCGCATTTCCGTACGACTTCGACATCTTCTGTCCGTCGAGACCCGGAACGCGAGGCGTTTCCGTCAGGAGCGGCTGCGGCTCCGGCAGAATGACGCGGCGCGAACCTTCCAGGAACCCGAACAGCCGCTCCTGGTCGCCCAGCGAAAGATTTTGCGTATCGTTCAATAAAGTGCGCGCCGCATCGAGCGCTTCCGTATCGCCCTTCTCCTGAAACGCCGTGCGGAATTGTTGATAGCGCTTCGCCTTTTTGCTGCCGAGCTTCTTGATCGCCGCCCGCGCATTCTCCTCGAACCCCGGTTCCCGGCCGTAGATGTGGTTGAAGCGCCGCGCAAGCTCGCGCGTCAGCTCGATGTGAGACACCTGATCTTCGCCGACAGGCACCATGTTGGCGCGATAGATGAGGATGTCAGCGCTTTGCATCACCGGATAACCCAGAAAGCCGTAATTGGACAGATCACGATCAGCGAGCTTTTGCTGCTGCTCCTTGTACGACGGTACCCGTTCGAGCCAGCCGATCGGCGAGATCATGCCGAGCAGCAGCGTCAGCTCGGCGTGCTCGGGAACGCGTGACTGGATGAAGATCGTCGCCCGCGTCGGGTCGATGCCCGCAGCGAACCAGTCGATGAACATCTCCCATACGCTTTCTGCAATGGTCTCGGGCGTTTCGTAATGCGTTGTCAATGCGTGCCAGTCGGCAGCGAAGAACAGGCACTCGTATTCCTCCTGGAGCTTGATCCAGTTCCTGAGCGCACCGTGGTAATGGCCAATATGCATGCGCCCCGTCGGACGCATGCCCGACAGCACGCGATCAGCAAACATGTGCGAAAACGATCGTTATTCTTTCGCTCGCTACTTCACAGGCCGATGATTCGGGCAATCAGCGAGGCCGCGAGGCGAATCAGCGGCCGCATCAGGTCGTCGAGCACACCCAGCGCCAGCAACGCAAGAATAATGAAAAATCCATACGGCTCAAGTCGCGACAATATTGTGGAAGCATTTCCGGGCAATAAGCCCGCGAGAACTCGCCCACCGTCGAGCGGCGGCAACGGGAGCAGATTCAGCGCCATCAACACGAGATTTACCTTGAATCCTATATCCGCCATCTCAAAAAAACCTGCGCTGGGGAGCGGTCCCGACGGCGCGGTGGCAGCAAGCGCGAATGCCCACAGCAGCGCCTGAACGAAGTTCGATCCCGGTCCCGCGGCGGCCACCCAGATCATGTCGCGCTTCGGATTCTTCATATTGCCGAAGTTCACCGGTACTGGTTTGGCCCAACCAAAGACGAATGGCGGCGACCGGTTCACCCACGCTAGCGCCAGCAACATCCCCGGAACCAGGATTGTCCCGACCGGATCGATGTGCTTCAACGGGTTCAGCGTAATTCGGCCCAACATTTCGGCCGTACGATCGCCGAACAGCTTGGCTACGTAGCCGTGCGCGGCCTCGTGCAACGTGATCGCAAAGACCACCGGCACTGCCCAGAGCACGATGGTCTCGAGCGAAAAATTCATTGATGCCTTATTTTACCCTAGTCGGACTTCCCGCGTCCGAGCGCCGGCGTTTGGCACTGCCGCGATCACACGGGAAAGCCGACGCGCGCGGGGTCACCCAGCCCACGGCGGACGATGACCGGCGGCGTTTGCGCGAGATCAATCACGGTGGTGGGCATTGCCGCGCAGGGACCGGCATCGATAATGAGGTCGACCGCCCGCCCAAATCTCGCTCGAATCGACTCCGCGTCGTTGAGCGGCTCGTCGCTTTCCGGAGGGATGAGCGTCGTGGAAAGAATCGGCGCCCCCACTTCATCGATCAACGCGCGCGCAAGCGGATGGTCGGGAATGCGTACGCCGATCGTTCGGCGACGCGGGTGCTGAAGCCGTCGCGGCACCTCATGCGTTGCGGGCAACAGGTAAGTGAAGCTGCCGGGCGTTCCTTGCCGCACAATGCGGAATTGCCAGTTGTCGAGACGTGCGAAATGGCCAACGTCGGCCATATCTCGGCACATGAGCGTCAGGTGATGCCGCTCGTTCAATGCACGAATTGTGCGAATCCGCCGCGTCGCTTCCGCGTCGTCCAAGCGGCAGCCGAGCGCATACGATGAGTCCGTCGGGTATGCGATGACACCGCCACCACGCAGGGTTTGCGCGGCCAAGCGTAGTAACCGCGGTTGAGGATTCGACGGATGAATCGTCAGTACTTGCGCCATAGCCGCATACGCCTAGGGAATGCGACCGCCAGCTATATAATGTACGGCAATATTGTTAAAAACGTTATATGTAAATCGTGAACCTGCAACAGCTCAAGTACCTATGCGCCGTCGTCGACCATGGGCTCAATGTCTCCGACGCTGCCGTCGCTCTCTATACGTCGCAACCGGGCATTAGCAAACAGATCCGCCAGCTCGAAGACGAACTGGGACTGCGCGTGTTCGTGCGGCAGGGCAAGCGGTTGGCATCGCTCACCCCGGCCGGTGAGGTGGTCGTCGCGACGGCGCGGCGCGCGCTTCGCGAGATCGGCAATATGAAACGAGTCGCCGATGAGTTTCGCAGCGAGGACGCCGGCACGCTCGCCATCGCCACCACGCACACGCAGGCGCGCTATGTGCTGCCTAAAGTGCTGTCGGCTTTCGCCGCTCAATTTCCGAAGGTGCGCGTGATGCTGCATCAAGGCAATCCGATCCAGGTCGCTGAGCAAACCGTCGGCGGAGACGCCGACGTCGGTATTGCCACGGAATCACTCGCGGATTACCCCGAGTTAGTCACATTGCCATGCTATCGCTGGAATCGATGCGTCCTCGTACGCAAAGATCACGTGCTCGCGAAGACAAAGCCGTTGACGCTGGAAGCGCTCGCCCAGCATCCGATCGTGACGTACGACTTTGCGTTTACGGGTCGTTCGGCGATAAACGCCGCCTTCGCTGCGAAGGGCCTGCAACCGAATGTCGTGCTGACCGCGCTCGACTCCGACGTCATCAAGACGTACGTCGAGCTCGGCATGGGCGCCGGCATCGTCGCGCAAATGGCCTACGATCCGGAAAAGGATCCGGCATTCGAGATGCTCGACGCCAGCCATCTCTTCGCGGCATCGACGACGCGACTCGCGTTGCGGCGCGGCGTGTTCCTCCGCGGCTACGTCTATCAGTTCATCACGCTGTTCGCGCCGCAATATTCGCGTTCCGTTGTTGACGCCGCGCTCGCCGGCGACGCTGTTCCTCTCGAGTTCTGACCCGTTCGTCGGCGACGCCCCTGCGCCGGAGTTCGCATACCCGCGCTCATGGTCATTCGCCGCGCTGCTGGCGGCGCTTGCGATGCTCGGTCCTTTTGCGATCGACACGTACCTCCCTGCGTTCCACGCCATTGCGCTGGAATTCGCGGTTCAGCAGACGCTGGTCGGACGCGCTGGGTCGTCGTCCCGTCGTGCTCGTGAGCCTCGCGATCGACGCATTTGCTTCGCTTGGCTGCGCGATCGCCGGCAACATTCAATCGTTATGGCTGTTTCGGACGTTGCAAGGCTTGTCGGTGGGGCGCAGGACTTGTCGTGGGACGCGCAATCATTCGCGATCGCTTTCACGTTCCTGAAGCACAGTGTTTGATGTCGCAGATCACGCTCGTCTTCGGCATTGCGCCGGCGCTCGCGCCCCTCGTCGGCGGTGTGCTGCTGAGTAATCTCGGATGGCGCTCGATCTTCTGGATGATGCTCGTACTCGTGAGCGCAGTGCTTGTATGGACCTCA
>DASPYC010000112.1:0-1685 GCA_035636955.1 Casimicrobiaceae bacterium | reverse complement strand
CGAGATCGGGCGGCTCACGACGCTCAGCCGCGAACTGCGATTCGTCAGCGGCCGGGTATCGAATCCGGCAAACGTAACGAAGGACAATCTGCAGGTCGATCACGGCGATCCGAAATATGCCGAATCGGTTCAGATCGTAAGCGTTGCGTTCGCGCGCTCGCGCGAATTCGTCGACTTCGCCATGCCCAAACACGTGGCACCGCCGTTGCTCTGCCGATACACGCCGGGCATGAAATACGGGGCCCATGCGGATGCCGCGCTGGTTCATATAGGCAATTCGCGCTTGCGGTCCGACCTTTCATGCACGGTCTTCATCAACGACCCTTCTGCGTACGACGGTGGTGAGCTGTCGATTGTGGTCGGCAATCAGGCGATCGCCTTCAAAGGTGCCGCGGGCGATGCCATCGTCTATCCCTCGACGGCGCTGCACGAGGTCGTGCCGGTGCGTTCCGGCGAGCGTCTGGTGTCGATCACATTTATTGAGAGTCATATCGCGGATCAGCACCAGCGAACACAGGTCTATGAGCTCAATGAAATCGCTGCGCTCGAAGGACTTTCGATGAAATGGGAGAACCGCGTGCGCCTCGACGTCGTGCGCCAGAATTTGATGCGCATGTGGTCGACGACTTAGGCGTCTGCGCCATTCACGATCTCTGCGACAGCACGGTCTGATCGCGCCCGGCGTTCGAGCCAATCCATCCCTTTCCGGATCTCTTCGCTGTTGTGACGGCGCGAGTCACGCAATACTTCTGCGCGGACATTCGGTGTGTAGGCGTATTCGGGCGCTTTTGAATAGCGCGTCAGCACCGGACTGCGGCCCACCGCCGCTAGATACCGGGCGTCATGGGGCAAGCCGAAATGGGTGAGAATGCGTCCCGTGTTGTCGGCGACGGCCGACAGGAACTGATCGAAGTCCAGCGCCATGACCCTGCCGGCGAACCGCCGCACTGCATCGCGTTGCGTCCAGGATTCCACGAGCCAGCTCATCGCCGCCAATTCGCCGATCGACAATGTATGCAAAGGCGCAACAGGCGCAGCAATGCGCGACTGCAATCGCCGCATGCGCTCGGGTCCGTGGCCGCGCAGATCGAGGGGCGAGTTCTGTCCGGCCAGAAGCGTCGCTAGATACGGTTCCGCGCGCAGGTTCATATAGATGGCGCGCGACCCTTCACTTGCCGCCAGAATCGGCATGGCCAAACGCCCGGCGCTGCTCGTCGCCTTCACGATGACACTGCGCGTCGCGTCATAACCGCGACCCCACAGCCGCATGAACGTCGCCAGAATAAGGTCGAACTGCGCGTTACTCAAAAGCGAGTCGGGTTGGCCCAATACATCGTGTGCGTCGGCGAACGTTCTGAGCGGCAAGGGTTCTCGCAATGACAGTACCTCTCCCGTCTCATCGAGCAACCGGCTCACGAGTGTCGAGCCGACGTGACCGGTATGAAAAATGAAATGGACGGGACGCACGTTTGTAACAAGCCGCGCCGCATCGACGACACGGTCGACGGCAAGCCACCCCCCCTTTGTGGCCGGCCCTAAGAGCCGGTCGTCCAGGAAGCTTGCCAAACGGTATGCACCCGCATCGAACTGAATAAACAAGACCATCCAGCTGTTAACATCAATTTTCTGCGGATAGGCATCGGGTGACGCGGGCAATCGCGTCAGAAGGTCATCTGCAATCGAAG
>DASPYC010000111.1:0-6834 GCA_035636955.1 Casimicrobiaceae bacterium | reverse complement strand
TCGACGAGCCGCCGCGCGATCGTGTGCGACTCCTCGACGCTGCAGCCGGCGGCGTGCATGATCGTCGCGACAAGGTCGGTGATCCGTGCAGCAGAGACAACTTTCATCAGTGAATTTCCGGCTCGGGCGTGGCAGAAGTGCCTTCGAGGAAATCGAAGTCGCAGCCCTGGTTCGCTTGCGTGATGTGGCTTTGATACAACGCACCGAATCCACGGGAAAACTTCGGTGGAGGCGCTTTCCACGCTGCACGCCGGCGCGCGAGCTCGGCGTCGCTGACCTTGAGCTCGAGCTTGCGCGCAGCGACGTCGAGCTCGATCAGATCGCCGTCGTGCACAAACGCAAGCGGACCGCCGACGAACGACTCGGGCGCAACGTGCAGCACGCACGCGCCGTAGCTCGTCCCGCTCATCCGCGCGTCGGAGATGCGCACCATGTCGCGCACGCCTTCAGCGAGTAACTTCTTCGGGATCGGCAATTGTCCCCACTCCGGCATGCCGGGGGCGCCTTGTGGCCCCGCATTCTTCAGCACGATGACCGAGTCTTTCGTCACGGGCAATTCCGGATCGTCGATGCGCGCGGCCATGTCGTTGTAATCGGCGAACACCACCGCGGGACCGACGTGTTTCCAGAGTCGCGCTTCCGCGGCGGCCGGCTTGATCACTGCGCCGTCCGGCGCAAGATTGCCGCGCAGCACGGCGAGGCTGCCGTTTTTGACGAGTGCCTTGTCGCGCGGCAGGATCACGTCGCGATTGAAGACTTCGGCGCCCGCGATGTTCTCTCCGAGCGTGCGTCCATTGACGGTGCACTCACCGAGCGATAACAAATCGGAAATTTCCACGAGCAACGCACGGAGTCCGCCCGCGTAGAAGAAATCCTCCATCAGGAATTTGCCGGCCGGACGAATGTTCGCGATGAGCGGCGTGCGTTGCGAAAGCTGATCGAAACGCTCAGCGGTAAGCGGCACGCCGGCGCGGCGCGCGACCGCAACCATGTGAACCACCGCATTCGTCGATCCGCCGATCGCAAGCACCGCGGTCACGGCATTGTCGATGCTTGCCGCGGTAACGATGTCGCGCGGCTTCAAGTCTTCCCACACCATGTCGACGATGCGACGCCCGGTCTCTGTGGCCATCCTGGCGTGACGCGAATCCGCCGCGGGGATCGACACGGCGCCCGGCAATGTGAAGCCGAGCGCTTCGGTCGCCGACGTCATCGTCGACGCCGTCCCCATCGTCATGCAATGGCCCGGCGAGCGCGCGATGCCCTCCTCGATTTCGAGCCACTGCTGGTCGGTGATATTGCCGGCGCGTTTCTCCGCCCAATACTTCCACACATCGGAACCGCTTCCGAGCGTCTGGTCGCGCCAATGGCCGCGGAGCATCGGCCCGGCGGGCAAAAAGATTGCCGGCAGGTTCATGCTGATTGCGCCCATCAAGAGCGCCGGCGTTGTCTTGTCGCACCCGCCCATGAGGACAGCGCCATCGACCGGATACGAGCGCAACAGCTCTTCGCTCTCCATCGCGAGCAGATTGCGATAGAGCATCGTCGTCGGTTTTTGGAACACCTCGGCGAGCGCCAGCGCGGGCATCTCGAGCGGAAAGCCGCCCGCTTGCAGCACGCCGCGCTTCACTTCTTCGGCGCGCTGGCGGAAATGCGCGTGGCACGAATTGATGTCGCTCCACGTGTTGATCACGGCGATGATCGGCTTGCCGGAATAGTCGGCGCGCGAATAGCCCATCTGCGCAACGCGCGAGTGATGGCCGAAGCCGCGCATGTCGGATTCGCCGAACCAACGGTGCGAACGCAACTCCTCCGGTTTCTTGCGACTCATCGAAGCGTGACGATCGTTGTGCTTGCGATCGATTATATACGGGGGTGGAGGGTTCGCCGGATCGACGTCGGCGTCAAATCGTCGGTTTTCCGCTGGCAGCCGGATAGGACGAACACTCCTTTCGGATCGATCGGATCGCGCTATAGTCGCCTTGCGAAAGCTTGGGGAACGAACGAAGCTTTCGCCGCCTTTCTTAGCGCGGACCGGCGCGAAACGTCCGCTGCACCTGCCGGAGGCCCGTCATGGATGCCCCGAACATGGTTGCGCGATTCGCGGTCGCGCTCCTTCGTGCCGTGCCTTGCGCAATCGTCGCAGCCGGCATTACGTTGACGCTTCCTTCGCTTGCGTTCTGCGCGCCGGCCAAGCCCGCACCGAACAAGGCGAAAGCCGCGGATGCCACGGGCAAGATCGACACCGAAAAACTCTTCGGCGCGATCGTCAAGCTGTCGGCCGTTGCAATTCCCGACGCGCGCAGTGCCGCAACCCTGGGTCGCGAACGGCAAGGCTCCGGCGTCGTCATCGGCGACAAAGGGCTTGTGCTGACGATTGGTTATCTGATCATTGAAGCAGACGATGTGAAGGTCACCGATGCCAAGGGCCGCACGTTCCCGGCAGCCGTCGTCGGTTATGACCATGCAAGCGGACTCGGCCTGGTTCGCAGCGTCGTGCCGCTCGACGCGACGCCGATCCCGCTCGGCGAATCGTCCAAGACCGCCGAACGCGACCCTGTGCTGATCGCAAGCGCCGGCGACGACGGCGCGGCATTCGCTTGGGTCGTATCGAAGCGGCTCTTCACCGGAAGCTGGGAATATCAGCTCGATCAGGCGATCTACACGAGTCCGCCCACGATGAACTGGAGCGGAGCGGCATTGATCGATCGCGACGGCAAGTTGATCGGCATCGGCTCGCTGATTGTCCGTGAAGCGACCGACGGCGATCCGAAGCTGCCGGGAAACGTCTTCGTCCCCATCGATTTGCTGAAGCCTATCCTCGCCGATTTGGTGAAGAACGGCCGTCGTCCCGGTCCGGCGCGACCTTGGCTTGGCGTTTCTGCCGACGAAGTCCAGGGACGACTCCTCGTAACGCGCGTGTCGCCCGACAGCCCGGCTGACCAAGCGGGAATGCAGGTCGGCGACATCATTCTCGGCGTCGCCGGCGACACCGTGCACACGCAAGCCGAGTTCTACAAGAAAGTGTGGGGGCGCGGCAAAGCGGGCGATGAGATTCCGCTCAAGGTGCTGCAGGGCGTCGACGTCAAGGACATCACCGTCCACTCGATCGATCGCACAGAGTACTTCCGACCGAAGCAAACGTACTGACGTCGCGCCGGACGTATCCTCCGGGCGTCCCTCGCGTCGCATAGAATGCGAGGCTTCGCGCGTGAAGCCGGCCGCGCCATTCGAACGCGCGCCATGCTGCTCTCCGCGATCACCATCTTCACCAGCGCGTTCCTGCTGTTTCTGGTCCAGCCGATCATCGCGAAAGAGATCCTGCCGTGGTTCGGTGGCTCCGCCGCCGTATGGACGACGTGCCTCGTTTTTTTTCAAACGACGCTGCTGTTGGGCTACGCCTATGCTGACTGGAGCGTGCGCATGCTGAAGGCAAATCGGCAAGTGCAGGTCCATGCCGCATTGCTGATCGCGAGCGTGGTGCTGTTGCCGATCGTGCCCAGGGAATTCTGGAAGCCCACAGGCAGCGAAAATCCGATCTGGCTGATTTTGGGTCTGTTGGCGGCAACGATCGGTCTGCCGTACTTCCTGCTGTCGACGACGAGCCCTCTCGCGCAAGCGTGGTTTGCGCGCCGCTTTCCGGGCCGCAGCCCGTATCGGCTGTTCGCGCTGTCGAATTTCGCCTCGATGCTGGCGTTGCTCGGCTATCCGTTTCTGCTCGAGCCGTGGATTGCAACACGCGCACAGGCGTGGAGCTGGTCCATCGCGTATGTGGGGTTCGTCGCGCTTTGCATTGTCACTGCGTTTGCGAGTCTCCGCCCGCCTGTAATGTCCGCCGACAATGCGATTGTCGTGAAGCCGGAGCAGCCGACTGACGAACGCGCACCCACGGTCCCGCGACAAGTCTTATGGTGTGCGCTTGCCGCTACGGGCTCGTTGCTCCTGCTCGCGGTGTCGAACCACATTACGCAGAACATCGCCGCCGTGCCGCTGCTCTGGATCGTGCCCCTGTCGATCTATCTGTTGACCTTCATCCTGTGCTTCGATGCGCCACACTGGTATCGGCGCGATATTTTTCTGTCGATGGCCGCTGCGGCGCTCGGCGTGATGGCGTGGACGCTCGCCGACGACAGGCTCACGCACGATCTCGAGCTGCAGATCGGCGTGTTCTGCGTCGGCCTCTTCATCGCGTGCATGTTTTGCCACGGCGAGCTCGCGCGGCTCAAGCCGGCGCCCCGCTACCTCACCCGCTTCTACTTGATGATTTCACTCGGCGGCGCAATCGGTTCCGCGCTCGTCGGGATCGTTGCGCCACTCGTGCTGAACGCATATTTCGAGCTGGCCTTCGGAATCGTGCTTTGTGCAGTGTTGTTGATGTGGCAGGTGCGACACGACATCATCGTCATGCGAGTGCTCGCCGTCGCCGCATCGCTCACGGCGACCGGCTGCGCGGTTTGGGGCATCCAGGAGTTCTACGATGCGACGATCTTGACGACGCGAAACTTTTACGGCGTGCTGCGCGTGCAGGAATCCGGCATCGGAACCGACGAAGGACGCCGCAGCTTGATCCATGGGACGATCATGCACGGCAACCAGTACTTGTCGCCGGTGTTCAAGCGTCAGCCGTCGACGTATTACACGACGACATCGGGTATCGGTCGGGTGCTGGAATCGCTGCATCCGACAAAGGACACGATCAAAGTCGGCATCATCGGCCTCGGCGCGGGCACGATCGCGAGTTACGGCGCCAAGGGCGACGTCTATCGCTTCTACGATATCAATCCCGCGGTCCCCGGCATCGCGCACAGCTACTTCACTTATCTCGACGACAGCGACGCCAAAGTCGAGACGGTGCTCGGTGACGCCCGTTTGAACCTCGAGCGCGAGCCGCCGCAAGGATTCGATGTGCTCGCCATCGATGCCTTCTCGAGCGACGCGATTCCGGTTCATCTGATCACGTCGGAGGCGATCGATGTCTATTTGAAACACATGAAGCCCGGCGGCGTGATCGCGTTCCATCTGACCAACCGCTTCCTCGATCTGGTGCCCGTCGTCAAGGCACTCGCCGACGCGCACGGCCTTCGCGCGGCATGGATTCGGGACGAAGGCGAAGGTCCGCTCGCGAGCCGGAGCGATTGGGTTCTGCTGGCGCGCGACGGCACGGTTCTCGATAGGCCGCTGATTGCCGAATCCGCGACTGAGATCAACGAGCATCCCGAGTGGCGCTTATGGACGGACGACTTCAACAATCTGGTGCAAGTGTTGAAGGAGTGATAGCTAATTGACGTACACGTTTATTCTTGTCGACGCGTCAGTCGCTCAGCGTAGAATTTACGCATGATGGAAACAGCTGCCATTGGCGTTCCCGCCGACCCCGCCCCGTACCGAGCGCTGAAGCGCGCGCCCGGTGCCCACGTCATCGAGGTGATCGATCAGCGTGCGCTGCCGCATGCAAATGTCACAGTGCGTATTGCCGATGCCGATGCCGCTGCATTGGCGATCCGCAAAATGATGGTTCGCGGTGCGCCATTGATCGGCGTCGTCGGCGCCTACGGCCTCGCGCTCGCGCTCGATCGCGATCCGAGCGACGCGGCCCTCGCCAAAGCGCATGCAGCGCTTGATGCAACGCGACCAACTGCCGTCAATCTGCGCTGGGCGCTGGATCGCGTGCGCAGCGTGGTGGCCGCATTGCCTCTCGCCGAACGCGCCGCCGCCGCGTGGCGCGAGGCCGACCGCGTGGCGAGCGAAGACGTCGCCATCAATCATGCGATCGGCGTTCACGGACTCGAGCTGTTGCGAGAGATGGCGCGCAGGCGATCGGGGCCGATCAACGTGATGACGCATTGCAACGCCGGCGCGCTCGCGACGTGCGGCTGGGGCACGGCAACTGCACCGTTGTTCCTTGCCCATGCCGAAGGGCTGCCGCTGCACGTGTGGATCAGCGAAACGCGCCCGCGTCTGCAGGGTGCCCACTTGACCGCATGGGAAATGGGCCAGCGGGGCATTCCATACACGCTGTTTGTCGATGCCGCCAGCGGCCTGCTGTTGCGCCGCGGCGATGTCGATGCCGTGTTCATCGGCGCCGACCGCGTCGCGCGTAACGGCGACGCCTGCAATAAGATCGGCACCTACGACAAAGCGCTGGCGGCGCGCGACAACCGCGTGCCGTTCTACGTAGCGCTGCCCTCGCCGACGATCGATTGGGACCTCGCGACGGGCGATGGCGTTCCGATCGAATCACGCAGCGCCGAGGAAGTGCTGACGACACTTGGTCGCGACGAATACGGACACGCGCTGCGCGTTTCGCTGGCACCGCCCGGCACGCGGGCGGTCAATTACGCGTTCGACATCACGCCTGCACGTCTCATAACGGGATTCATCACCGAGCGCGGCATCGCACGCGCTGCCGACTGGCTGGTTGCGATGTTTCCCGACGAGCAGCGGAAGCGAGCTTGAGTCGCCCGCCCGAGATGCGGGACGAATGCGCGTTGCGTGAAGCGATCGTCGCGACGGCGCGGGCGATGAATGCCGCCGGAATCAATCGTGGAACCTCCGGGAACGTCAGCGCGCGAATCGACGGCGGCTTCCTCATCACGCCGAGTGCGGTTCCCTACGATGCGACCGCGGCGAACGACATTGTCGCAATGAACGAGGACGGCGACGCGCGCGGTCGTTTTGCGCCGTCGAGCGAATGGCGCTTTCACCGAGAAATCTATCGCGCGCGGCCGGACTTTCACGCGATTGTCCATACGCACTCGCCGTTTGCGACAACGCTGGCGTGCCTCGATCGCGGCATTCCGGCATTTCATTACATGGTCGCGATCGCAGGCGGAA
>DASPYC010000110.1:0-6750 GCA_035636955.1 Casimicrobiaceae bacterium | reverse complement strand
GAGCGTTGGTTATGGCGCAACCTATACCGCCGCGCGGCCGCATCGGATCGGCATAATCGCATGCGGATACGCCGACGGCTACCCGCGCCTTGCGCCCAATGGAACGCCGGTCCTCGTTTGTGGGACCAAGGTACGAATGGCAGGGCGAGTGTCGATGGACATGCTGAGCGTCGATTTGACCGAAGTGCCGGACGCGCGAGTCGGAAGCCCGGTCGTGTTATGGGGCGAAGGCCTGCCCGTCGATGACGTGGCGAATGCGGCGTCGACGGTTGGCTACGAATTGCTGTGCGCCGTCGCGCCGCGTGTTCCTTTCGTCGCCACGCGCGTTGGCGCTCTCGACCTCGAGCTCTGATCGCCGAGATTATCGTCATGTATATCGTCGTTACCGGTGCCGCCGGTTTCATCGGATCTAACCTCGTGCTCGCACTCAATCGACGAGGTGAGACCAATATCATCGCCGTCGACAATCTCGAAGACGGCGAAAAGTTCCGCAACCTCGCGGACGCCGACATCGCCGACTATCTCGATCAGGACGAATTCATATCGCGACTCGACGGCGGCGATTTCGAAGACGACCTGACGGCGATCCTGCACGAAGGCGCGTGTTCCGACACGATGGAGATGGACGGCCGCTACATGCTGCGAAACAACTATCGCTATTCAGTCGATCTCCTCACCTATTGCCAGGACAACGACGTCCCGTTCTTGTATGCGTCGAGTGCCGCGGTTTACGGCGACGGCCGCGTATTTCGCGAGGAGCGCGAATGCGAAGCGCCGCGAAACGTTTATGCCTATTCGAAGCTTCTCTTCGACCAATACGTGCGTCGTCTGCTGCCTGAGCGCACCGCGCAAATCGCGGGCTTCCGCTATTTCAACGTGTATGGGCCGCGCGAACAGCACAAAGGACGGATGGCATCGGTCGCGCTGCATTTCTTCGAGCAGTATCGCGCAGAGGGCCGCGTGCAATTGTTCGAAGGGTCCGGTGGTTATGCGTCGGGACAGCAGCAGCGCGACTTCGTCGCCGTCGAAGACGTCGCAAAAGCAAATCTCTACTTTCTCGACCACCGCGACCGCTCGGGCATTTTCAATGTCGGTACGGGCCGGGCAACGAGCTTCAATGATGTCGCGGTCACCGTCATCAACGCCTGCCGGAACGCTGAAGAACAACCTGTGGCGACGCTCGAAGACCATACGCGCGACGGCCGGATCGTTTACATGCCATTCCCGCCGCAGCTGGTTGGAAAATATCAAAGCTTCACACAGGCCGACGTGTCGAAGCTGCGCGCCGCCGGTTACACCGACTCGTTCGTTCCGGTGGCTGACGGCGTCAAGCGCTATGTCGAAAGTCTGATATCGGGTTCGTCGTCTTCTCCGTAACGTGCATGAACGCCGTCGCGACGCGGTCGCTTGAGTGACCAATTCGTTCGTGCGGCGCCATTTCGTTGACCAGATCAAGGAGAAGACATCATGCTTCGCAGTGCAATCGTGCTCGCGCTGGCGCTCGTTTCACAGTGGGCGATCGCCGCGGTGAATCTCAACACCGCCACCAAGGAAGAGCTGATCGCGTTACCTGGTATCGGGCCCGCCAAGGCCCAAGCGATCCTCGACTATCGCAAAGCCAACGGCGCATTCAAATCTGTCGAGGAGCTGAAAGACGTCAAAGGCATCGGTGCCAAGCGCTTCGAGAAGCTAAAGGCCGAGTTGACCGTCGCGCCTGCTGCGGTCAAGGCGGCGTCGGCCGCGGCCAAGCCGGCCGCTTCGGCCAAGGGAGAAATCCGTGCCGCGGAGGCACACGTTCGAAAATAATCGAAATAATATAATCGGCCGGGTGACACGCACTGTCCTCGCGGGTCGCCCGCTAACGTGTGCTTCCACGATGGACTTGCGCGTTGTGCAGGTCAACGCATAACATGCGCGCCGAGTACATCGTGCCGCTGCCATCGATAAGAGTTGTTTGGCGGCTGGCCCTTGCCGCGTTCCGCACATCATTCCTGGGGAGGTCACGACTATGAAACGCTTGCTCGTCGCGCTTGTGCTGCTCGTGGTTTCGAGCTTTGTGCTCGCTGCCGTCAATATCAACACCGCAACGAAAGAGCAGCTTGATGCACTGCCCGGCATCGGCCCGGTCAAAGCGCAGGCGATCATCGATTACCGCAACGCGAACGGCCCGTTCAAAACGCCCGACGACATCATGAAGGTCAAGGGCATCAAGGAAGGCGAGTTCGCGAAGATCAAGGAACAGATTGCTGTTTCCGGCGCAACGGCCGCGGCGGCCCCGTCGGCGCCAGCCAAGCCGGAGCCTGCGAAAACGCCCGCGCCCGCTGCCACGCGGGCAGCGCCGTCACCCGCAGCAACCCCCGCGCCGGCGCCGGCTGTCCCACCCGCGTCAGGCGCCGCTGCCAAGGACGATTCCAAGGCCAAAATGAGCAAGGCCGACGAAGCCAAGGCTGCGAAGGAAAAGGCCAAGGACGAGAAAGCCAAGAAGGCCGCGGATGCTAAGGCAGCGAAGGAAAAGGCAAAGGCCGATAAGGCGGCAAATGACAAGACGAAAGACAAGGCAAGCGCCGATACTACGAAGGACAAGGACAAAGCGGCCAAGTAGACGCATTGCATTGCAGCATCGGAAACCCCGCCGCATCCCCGCGGGGCTTTCGTTCTCAGGCGGTCGGAGACGGTCCAGTACAATGGTCTCGGACATTTTTTTGCCCAGCGACCATGTACCCCACGCTCGCCGACGCCGTCGGTCATACGCCGCTCGTAAGGCTGCAGCGCCTGCCGGGAACCACGTCCAACGTCATCCTTGGCAAGCTCGAGGGTAACAATCCCGCCGGATCGGTCAAGGACCGGCCCGCGCTGTCGATGATCACCGAAGCGGAGAAGCGCGGTGCGATCAAGCCGGGCGATACGCTGATCGAAGCGACGTCCGGCAATACCGGTATTGCGCTCGCGATGGTCGCGGCGATTCGGGGTTATCGGATGGTGCTGGTCATGCCGGAAAGCCAGACGGCCGAGCGCGTCCAGACGATGCGCGCTTACGGCGCCGAGTTGGTCCTGACGCCCAAGGCGGGCGGCATGGAAGCCGCGCGGGACATCGCCGATCGGATGCGCGCCGAAGGCAAAGGCACGATCCTCGACCAGTTTGCGAACCCGGACAATCCGCTGTCGCATTACCGCGGCACCGGTCCCGAGATCTGGCGCGATACTGGCGGACGCATCACGCACTTCGTGTCGGCGATGGGCACCACCGGCACGATTATGGGCGTGTCGAAATTCCTGAAGGAGCAAAACCGCTCGATCGCCATCATCGGCGCGCAGCCCGAAGAGGGATCGCAAATCCCCGGCATTCGCAAATGGCCCCCCGCGTACCTGCCGAAGATATTCGACGCATCGCGCGTCGATCGAATCGAGCACGTGTCGCAGGCCGATGCCGAAGACATGGCGCGACGGCTGGCGCGCGACGAGGGGATTTTTTGCGGCATTTCGGCCGGCGGCGCGTGCGCGGTTGCGTTGCGTATCTCCCGCGAAGTGGAAAACGCGACGATTGTGTTCGTCGTGTGCGACCGCGGCGACCGCTATTTTTCGACCGGCGTGTTTCCGGCGTGACGGGCCTACGTCTATCGTGCGCAGCCGTTGATGAACCCGCATGACGCCGATCCTCGCTTTCGACATTGAAACGGTGCCCGATGTCGAAGGCATTCGCCGCGTCCACGATGTTCCTTCGCAAGTCGGCGACGCCGACGTGCTCGCGTGGTACGGCAATTTTCGGCGAGCGGCGACCGGCGGCGAATTTCCGCCGTTGTATCTTCATCGCATAGTCGCAGTGGGCTGCGTTTTGCGCGACAGCACGGCACTTACCGTATGGTCGCTCGGCGAGTTAAGCGACCCGGAGCCCGAGCTGATCCGGCGCTTCTTCGACGGCATCGAACGCTACACGCCACAACTCGTCTCGTGGAACGGCGGAGCATTCGATCTTCCTGTACTCCAGTATCGCGCGCTCATCCACGGCGTCGGCGCAGCGCGGTACTGGGACTGGGGCGACGACGATCGCGATTTCCGCTTCAACAATTACCTTGCGCGGTTCCACACGCGTCATCTCGATTTGATGGATGTCCTCGCGATGTTTCAGCCGCGAGCCTACGCAGGCCTCGATGCGATGGCTCGACTCGCCGGCTTTCCCGGCAAGCTCGGTATCGGCGGTGGTGCCGTGGCGGCGGCGGTCGCGGCCGGACGGCTCGCCGAGGTACGCAACTACTGCGAGTGCGATGTCATGAACACGTACCTGCTTTACCTTCGGTTCCGGCTGATGCGCGGCGAAATGGATCCTGGCGAATATGCGCGCGAGCTGGCGCTCGTCCGCGAGCGAATCGCGGGATTGAACGCCCCCCATTGGCGGACGTTTCTGGACGCCTGGGACCGCGCCGGCGATCGGCGGGAACGCGGCGAAGTCGGCGCCTGTCCGGCGGGCTGATCGGACACACACTGACATTCAGAGGACACTTGAAAGGCTAGGCTTCCTCCGCCGACCCATGCAAATGGCCGCGGCAGTGGGCCTGTGGGCCGCTTTTCAGGCTCCAACACGATGCGAGGAGGCCAGTGGTGGCGGCACTACCCCCGCACACGACATCGTCGTCTGAGCCGGCGGCGCAGACCGGGCTTTCTTATGCCTTGCCATCGTCGCTTCCGGGGTTTGATATTGCCACGGCGCGGGAGCGATTCGGCGGCAATGAACCTCTGTTAGCGGACCTGTTGCGGGCTTTCGCCACCGAGCATGGCGGCTCCGCTGCTGACATCGACTGTTTGCTGCGCGAAGGGAGACCCGCCACGGCGGCAGCCGCGCTGCACCGCGTGAAGGGTGCTGCCCGCATCGTTGGCGCACAAGCAGTTGCCGCTGCTGCGCAAGCGCTCGAAGAGGACGTGCGTCATGGTCGTGCCGCCCATATCGGCGTTTTCGCGAATGCGCTTTCGGATGCAGTCGACAATATTCGACAACACGTTGCAGCGGCGCCCGCAGGCACCGGCAACGCATACAAATCGTGACCGAGCCGGAGCCGCGGCGGCCGCTGCTGCTGGTCGCGGACGACGAGCCCGTCAACCTGAGGCTGCTGGTCGACGGCCTCCGCGACGACTTCCGCATCCGAATCGCCACCGACGGCGAAAGCGCACTCGCGATTGCATCGGATGAGGAACAGCCCGACCTGATTCTGCTCGACGTGATGATGCCTCGCATCGACGGCTACGAAGTCTGCCGGCTGTTGAAGCAACAGGAATCCACGCGCGACATTCCGGTGATCTTCGTGACCGGCGTCAGCGACGAGGAGGGCGAGACGCACGGACTGGAGCTCGGTGCTGTCGACTACATCACCAAACCGATCAACCTGCGCATTACGCGTGCGCGCATCTTCACGCATTTGAAGCTCAAGCAGGCTCAAGCGCATCTCGCGCAACTGAGCCAGATCGACGGCCTGACTACGATTGCCAACCGCCGTCGCTTCGACGAGGCACTCGGCGTCGAATGGCGCCGCAATTTGCGAATGGGTACGTCGCTGGCGTTGCTGCTGGCGGATATCGACTACTTCAAGCAGTTCAACGATCTGCACGGCCATCTCGCCGGCGACGATTGCTTGAAACGCGTCGCGATTGCGTTCACGACGGCGATGCGTCGGCCGACGGACTTGACGGCCCGTTACGGCGGCGAGGAATTCGTCGCGTTGCTGGGTGACACCGACGCCGAGGGCGCATTGCGCGTTGCCGACGCAATGCGCCGTAAAGTCGAACAGCTAATGATTCCGCACGGCGGCTCGCCGCATCCATGCGTGACCGTGAGCTGCGGCATCGCGGTTGCCGTTCCCTCCGATGATTTGTCGCCGGAAGATCTTGTCATGCGTGCCGATCGCAAGCTCTACGAGGCGAAAGCGGCGGGGCGCAATCGCATTGCGTCGTAGCGTTACGCCCTTACGCGCGCAAGAACGGCACCGACGTAAAGCGGCCGCCGAGCGTGCGGTTCGCGTCGATATTCCACCACCGTTCGAGCACCGTTGCGTAGATGTCGCGAAAGTCCAACGCATGACGCGGATTGCCGTCGCCCGTAAGCGCCGTCAGATTGGGCGCCTCGCCGTACAAGCCGCCTGCGACGCGGCCCCCCAGCGCGAAATGCACGGTGGCCGTTCCGTGATCGGTGCCGAGCGAGAGATTTTCCTTGGGCCTCCTGCCGAATTCGGCGTAGGTCAAGACGAGCGTTTCGTTCCAGCGCCCGAGCTCGATCAGCGCACTCTTGAGCGCGGCCAGCCCGCCGGCAAGGTCGGCAAGCAAGCGGGCCTGCGTTCCGGGCTGATTCGTGTGCGTATCGAATCCCGTCAGCGTCAAGCGGACCGCGGCAACGCCTGATGGATTGGCGATCACCTGGCACGCGGTCTTGACGGCATTGCCGAATCCGGTCGCGGGAAATTCTGTTTCGAACGCGCGTTCCGCGGCGAGATGGCCCCGTGCCTGCACGATGTCCCCTTCGACCTTGAGAATGTGCGCGAGTGCCTTGTTGGGTGCAGTGGTGGCAGGCTGTGCGAGGCGCGCGCGCCGCAGGAACGTTTGCGTGTCCGCAAGTGCAATCGTCCGTGCGCCGCTGCCGGAAAGTGGTCCAAGGTCATTCGAGCCGATGACGACACCATCGGCGGCATAGCTCGCGCCGACGGGCTCACGCGCGAACGTGCGTGTCAGCCAGCCGTCCTCCCGGTATTCATCACTGCGCGATGCCGT
>DASPYC010000109.1:0-1759 GCA_035636955.1 Casimicrobiaceae bacterium | reverse complement strand
TGCAGCGATCCAGTTGGCATTCGAGCTTGCGGAAGGGCAACAGCGCGAGGCTGTTTTTCGACTCGGCGCGGCTGCGAACGCCGATGCGGCCGGTCGGTTGGTGCAGCGATTCCGCGGATCTGCGGCTGCGCATGACGCGCTCGAAGCGGTGAGCCGGCATTGGCAACAAACCCTTACCGCCGTGCAGATACACACACCCGATGTGCCTCTCAACGTGCTGACCAATGGCTGGCTCGTGTATCAAACGATGGCCTGCCGTCTGTGGGCTCGCAGCGGCTACTACCAGTCGGGCGGCGCCTACGGTTTCCGCGACCAGTTACAGGACGTGATGGCCTTAGTGCATTGCGAACCAAGGCTTCTCCGCGCGCAAATTGCGCTCTGTGCGAGCCGTCAATTCGTCGAAGGCGACGTCCAGCATTGGTGGCATCCGCCGTCGGGACGAGGCGTGCGGACGCATTGCTCGGACGACTATCTTTGGCTGCCGATAGCAACGTGCCGCTATGTCCTGACCACCGGCGACATGTCGATTCTCGACGAAACCACGCACTTTCTCGACGGCCGGCCCGTCAATGCGGAGGACGACTCGTACTATGACCTGCCGGGCAGATCCGACCAAAGCACCAATGTTTATCAGCACTGCGTGAGAGCGCTATTGCAAGGGCTGCGATTCGGTGCGCATGGATTGCCGCTGATCGGATCGGGCGACTGGAACGACGGCATGAATCTCGTCGGCAGGCACGGCAAGGGCGAGAGCGTCTGGCTCGCTTTCTTCCTTTGTCACGTTCTCGTCGAATTTGCCAAAGTGGCGCGCCTGCGCGACGACCTGTCATTCGCGGATCGTTGCGAGTCGGAGTCGATGCAACTGCGCCAACGGATCGAGCGGAACGGGTGGGATGGCGAGTGGTATCGCCGCGCCTACTTCGATGACGGCTCGCCGCTGGGTTCGATCAACAATGCCGAGTGTCAAATCGATTCCGTTTCGCAAAGCTGGGCGGTTCTCTCCGGCGCAGGGGATCCCGTGCGCTCACGCACGGCGATGGATGCGGTCAATGCGCGCCTGGTACGCCGCGACCACGGGTTGATTCAGTTGCTCGATCCACCGTTCGACAAGTCCGATCTCGATCCTGGATACATCCGCGGATACGTTCCAGGGGTAAGAGAGAACGGCGGCCAGTACACGCACGGCGCGATCTGGACCGCGATGGCATTCGCAGCGCTGGGCGATAGCGCACGCGCATGGGAACTGACTGCGATGATCAATCCAATTAATCATGCACGAACGCCCGAGGGTGCCGCGACCTACAAGGTGGAACCCTACGTCGTCGCTGCAGACGTCTATGCGCTCGCTCCCCACACGGGCCGCGGCGGTTGGACCTGGTACACGGGCTCGGCCGGCTGGATGTATCGCCTTATCGTCGAGTCGCTGCTAGGGCTCAATCTGGACGTGGACCGGCTTCGTTTCGCGCCGTGCTTGCCGCCGGAATGGAACGAGTTCGCGCTGCGTTACCGATATCGCGAAACGTATTACCACATTACGGTACGGCAAACCGATGTGAGAGAGGAAGGGGAACTCGACGCGTTGCGCATAAATTTGGACGGCGTCGCGCAACAGGGCAACGCCATTCCGCTCAACGACGATCGGCAGGAGCATCGCGTCGATGTGCGCATTCTGTCGGCGAGTGCGCGGTCGAGCACGGAGTGTGTGACATGACCTACTGCATCGGCGTCATGCTCGACAAGGGGATGATATTTGCCTCGG
>DASPYC010000108.1:0-3711 GCA_035636955.1 Casimicrobiaceae bacterium | reverse complement strand
GGGCTGATCGTCGTCAAGCATGGCGACTGCCGCCACCACGTTGCCGCCGCTGCTGCCGGCGATTCGGCGCGTTCATCATTGGCAGGAGCGCCTGGCGCAGGGACTGCTCGTCATGTGTTGCGCCGCGCTTGCGCTCTTCCTTTTCGCGCCGCTCTTCATGATCCTCGTCAAGAGCGTGCAAGACAAAGACGGCGCGTTCGTTGGCTTGCTGCAATTCCAGCAGTATTTCCAGACGCCGGCGCTGCGCCAATCGATCGCCAATACGCTGTGGATCGCCACCGCCGTCACGAGCATCACAGTGCCGCTCGCGTTCGCCTATGCGTATGCGTTGACGCGCTCGTGCATGCCATGGCGTGGCTTCTTCCGCGTGATCGCGCTGACGCCGATTCTCGCGCCTTCGCTGCTGAGCGCGATCTCGTTCATCCAGTGGTTCGGCACGCAGGGCCTGCTCAAAGGTCTGCTCGGCGGCGCGAGCATCTATGGACCGATCGGCATCGTCTTGAGCTCCATCTACGCGACGTTTCCGCACGCGTTGATGATCGTCTTGACCGCTCTGCTGCTCTCCGACGGACGCCTCTATGAAGCGGCCGAGTCGCTGCGCACGCCGACGTGGCGCAAGTTCTTCACGATCACCCTGCCAGGCGCTAAGTACGGACTGGTCAGCGCCGCAATGGTGGTGTTCTCGTACACGGTCAGCGACTTCGGCATTCCCAAGGTCATCGGGGGTAATTTCAACGTGCTGGCGCTCGACATTTTCAAGCAGGTGATCGGGCAGCAAAACTTCAACAAAGGCGCGGTGGTCAGTCTGATACTGCTGCTGCCGGTATTCGTCGCCTTCATCGTCGACTGGATCATGCAAGGTCGATTGCAATCGCAGTTTTCATCGCGGGCCGTGCCCTATGCGCCAAAGCCGAAACGCTGGTTCGACGCGGCGATGCTGGCGTTCTGTATCGTCGTGGCGCTTTTGCTCATCGCCGTGTTGGGAATGGCGGTCTATACGTCCTTCATCAACCTTTGGCCGTACGACCTTCATTTCTCGCTGCGGCATTACACGTTCGGCTTGATCGACGCCGGCGTCATCTTCTCTTTTTGGAACAGCGTCAAGATGGCGGCTGCGACCGCCGTATTCGGGACGCTGTTCATCTTCGGCGGCGCATACCTCCTTGAGAAAACCACGGGGTTGAATGGCGTGAGGACGCTGATTCGACTTCTTGCCGCGATACCGATGGGCGTGCCCGGGATGGTGCTCGGTCTCGGCTACATTCTGTTCTTCAATCATCCGGACAACCCATTGAACGGGCTCTACCACACGCTGACGATCCTCGTGCTGTCCACTGTCGTCCATTACTACACATCGAGCCATCTCACCGCCGTGACGGCATTGAAGGCGCTCGACAACGAGTTCGAAGCCGTCTCGGCGTCGTTGAAAGTGCCGTTCTACAAGACGTTCTTTCGCGTGACCGTACCCGTGTGCTTACCCGCGATTCTCGATATCGGCCGCTATCTATTCGTCAACGCCATGGTGACGATCTCAGCGGTCGTTTTTTTGTACGCGCCGCAAACACAGCTCGCATCGTTGGCGATCCTCAATCTTGATGACGCCGGCGAAATTGGTGCCGCCGCTGCGATGGCGACGCTGATCGTTGCAGCATCGTCGCTGGTCTGCATCGTCTACGCCGGCGTCACCCGACTGTTGCTGACCCGCACGCAGGCATGGCGTAAGCCGACGGCGGCAGGCTGATCGCGCAGAACGCGCACACATTCGAAGGTCCATTCATGCCGAACTTCACACGTGACCCGATTCTCTTGACGCCCGGTCCGTTGACGACGTCGCTGCAAACCAAGGCGGCGATGCTGCGCGACTGGGGCTCGTGGGATTCCAACTTCAACACCGTGACGCGTGAAGTGCGGGAAAAGCTCCTTGGCGTGATTGAATCGGATGGCGCGCATGTCTGCGTACCGCTGCAGGGAAGCGGTACCTTTGCCATCGAGGCGGCCGTCAATTCGCTGGTTCCGCGCGACGGTCATGTGCTCGTGCTGATCAACGGCGCGTACGGCAAGCGCATGGCCAAGCTCACGCAGATGATGGGCCGCAAGCTCTCGGTATTCGAAACGCCCGACGACGTCCGCACGACGGCCGAGGACGTCGAACGCCTGCTCACACGCGATCCGTCGATCACGCATGTCGGATTGATTCATTGCGAGACGTCGACAGGCATCCTGAACCCGCTCTCCGATATTGCCGCGACCGTTGCGCGGCATGGCAAGAGCTTGATCGTCGACGCCATGAGCTCGTTCGGTGCGCTGCCGATCGACGCCCGCACGACGCCGTTCGACGCGCTGATTGGCGCATCGGGAAAATGTGTCGAGGGCCCGCCGGGAATGGGCTTCGTATTTGTGCGGCGTTTGGTGCTGGAACAGTGCGCCGGTCGTTCGACGTCGCTGGCGCTCGACCTTCACGACCAGTGGACGTACATGGAAAAGACGACGCAATGGCGATTCACGCCGCCGACGCATGTCGTTGTAGCGCTCAACGCAGCACTGGATCAGTTTGCTGCGGAAGGTGGACAACCGGCGCGCTTGGCGCGCTATTCACGCAATTGCGAAACGCTGGTGAAGGGCATGGCGGAGCTCGGATTTCGCCCGTTCCTCGATCCCGCGATCCAGGCACCGATCATCGTCACGTTCCACGCGCCGCCCGACACGCGCTATACATTCCGCGAGTTCTACGATCGCGTACGCGATAAGGGTTTTATCCTGTACCCCGGAAAGTTGACGCAGGTCGAAACGTTTCGCGTCGGCTGCATCGGTGCGATCGGCCCCGATGAGATGCGGCATGCAGTGAATGCGATTCGCGACACGATCGCCGAAATGGGGATCCGCCGCGTGACGCCCTCGGCGTCGGCGCGAGCGGCAGCGTAATCACCGCGTCGGTGTGAGCGCCGCAGGGTCGCCCCAAGGCGCGAACTACTCCCCCTTCGGGGGGCAGCGCAGCGGCGAAGCCGCAAGCGAGGGGGTCCAAATCCGCGCCGCAGGGCCGCCCCAAGGCGCGGACTACTTCCCCTTCGGGGGCCGAGGGAAGAGCGTAGCGGCGAAGCCGCAAGCGTGGGGGTACACATCTGCACCTAAATACCGCAGCGCCTCGAGCGCCAGATAGTGGTGCGCGTCTGCCGCGATGGCGCCAGTTCGCAGAAGAAAATCGAGCACGACCAGGCTCGCATCGACGGTGACTTCGTCGGGCCCGGTTTCGATTGCGATCAGCCGCGCCGCCTCGTAGAGATCGACGCGGCGATGCTCGATGGCTTCGCCGTCCTGATTGGCCGGAACGAAGTGCCGCGACAACGCGAGATCGTGAACGAAGATCGTTTCGCGCTCGAGCCCATCGGCTAGCGTCCGCCGCACATGGACCGCGCCTGCGGCAGTGGCGCGCCGCGCGACATCGGCCGGGATGCCGGCTTCTTCCCACGCTTCCTTCCGCAGCGTTTCGTCGACGCGCGCGCCGGCCGTAATGCCGCCGCCCACCAAGTTGTCGAGCCGACCGGGATCGACACCTTTATCGGGACTTCGGCGCGCGAACCACAGCTCCGATGCATTGCCCTCACCCACGACGCCGTTCACGTGGACGGCCCACGTCCGAATGCCGAACCACCGTGCTGCGCCGCGCTCGATCCGAAACGCCGGCGGCGCGCCAAACGTTGAAGACGCCGCATA
>DASPYC010000107.1:0-5274 GCA_035636955.1 Casimicrobiaceae bacterium | reverse complement strand
AAAGGCGGCTCTCGTTCGCCGGACCGTCGCGCCCGTCGACGCGCACGATCGTGTTGTCCTTCACATGATAAGTAAGCTGACAACCGACTCCGCAATAGGGGCATGTCGAGTCGACTGTGCGATCGACGGGCGCAAGGTACGCGTCGCGCGCCGGTGCCAGCGCGCCCGTCGGGCATGCTTGCACGCACTCACCGCACGCGACGCACGTCGACGCGCCCATCGGATCATCGAGATCGAAGACGACCTTCGACTGCACGCCGCGAAATGCATAGCCGATGACGTCGTTCACCTGCTCCTCGCGGCAGGCGCGTACGCAGCGCGTGCATTGGATGCAGGCGTCGAGATTAACCGCCATCGCCGGATGCGACAGATCGGGCGCGGGCTGCGCACGTCCCGGAAAACGCGGCGTGCCGATGTCGAGCACATCGCACCAGTGATCGAGCTCGGAATCGGTCTTGTAGACACGCTCGGGCATGTCCGAGGCGAGAAGCTCCAACACCATCTTCTGGGAATGACGCGCGCGTTCGCTTGCACTTTGAACGTCCATGCCGGGCGCCGGAGCGCGGCAGCATGAGGGCGCGAGCACGCGTTCACCCTTGATCTCGACCATGCATGCACGGCAGTTGCCGTCCGGACGCATGCCGGGCATGTAGCAAAGGCGCGGGATGTCAGTGCCGAGCCCCACGCGATCGGCGGCCTGCAAGATCGTCTCTTCCGGAGCGGCGATGACGTCGACACCGTCGAGACGGAACGCGATGCCTTCGCCAGTCACTTCGATGGCGCGTGGCGCATTCATGATTGCAATTCGTGTTGGAAATACTTCACGACGCATGCGATCGGATTCGGCGCCGCCTGACCGAGTCCGCAGATGGACGCGTCGGCCATCGCGCGCGAAAGGTCCTCGAGCAACGGCACGTTCCAGCTCGGAGCGCTCATCACGCGAACCGCCTTGTCCGTTCCCACGCGGCAGGGCGTGCACTGGCCGCACGATTCGTCGGCAAAAAAGCGCATCACATTGAGTGCAGCGTCGCGCGCGCGGTCGTGCTGCGAGAGCACGATCACGGCCGCCGAACCGATGAAGCAGCCGTACGGTTGCAGTGTGTCGAAGTCGAGCGGAATGTCGGCGAGCGATGCCGGCAGAATCCCGCCTGATGCGCCGCCGGGCAGATACGCGTAAAGCTCGTGCCCTGGCAGCATGCCGCCGCAGTATTCGTCGACAAGCTCGCGCAGCGTGATGCCCGCCGGCGCCAGATGCACACCCGGCTTCGCGACGCGACCCGACACCGAAAACGAACGCAACCCCTTGCGATCGTGACGGCCCTGATTCGCGAACCAGTCGGCGCCGCGCTCGACGATGTCGCGCACCCAATAGAGCGTTTCCATGTTGTGCTCGAGCGTCGGCCGCCCGAAGAGGCCCACTTGCGCAACGTACGGCGGCCGCAAGCGCGGCATGCCACGCTTGCCTTCGATCGATTCGATCATCGCCGACTCTTCGCCGCAGATGTACGCACCCGCGCCGCGGCGCAATTCAATCTTCGGAAGCTCGCCCGGAGGATCGGCGCGAAGCGCGGCGAGCTCGCGCGTCAGACTCTCCCGACAGCCGGCGTATTCGTCGCGAAGATAGATGTAGACCGCGTCGATGCCGACGGCCCACGCGGCGATCAACATTCCTTCGATGAACCGATGCGGGTCGCGCTCGAGGTAGTAGCGGTCCTTGAACGTTCCGGGTTCGCCTTCGTCGATGTTGACCGCGAGAAGCCGCGGCGCCGGCTGGGCGCGCACGATCTTCCACTTGCGCCCCGCTGGAAAACCGGCGCCGCCCAAGCCGCGCAACGCCGAGCTCTCGAGCGTTGCAATGACGTCGTCGACATTTCGCGTCCCACCGACGCATTCGCGCAATAAGCGATACCCGCCGGCCGCGCGATACGAAGCGTAATCGACGCAAGGCTCGACGTCGGCTTCAGTAACATTTGCCGCGATCGCAGCCGAAAGCTTCTCGACATTCGCTTGATCGATCGTATGGCGGCCGACCACCGCCGCAGGTGCATGCTCACAGCGACCGATGCACGGAGCCGGCAGCACGCGTACGTCGGGACCGAATGTGCGCTTCGCCGTCTCGAGCAGTCGTTCACCGCCGGCGATCGCACAGGAGAGCGTCTCGCACACGCGCACGGTGATCCGCGGAGGCGCTTCCTCGCCTTCCTTAACGACGTCGAAGTGGTGATAGAACGTCGCCACTTCGTAGACCTCGGTCATCGCGAGCTTGAGCTCCTGCGCCAGCGCGACCAGATGCGCGGCGGAGAGCGACCCGTAAGTGTCTTGGATCCGATGCAGAAATTCGATCAGCAGATCGCGCCGGCGCGGTGCATCGCCCAGGAGCGCACGTACTTCCGCAACCGCTTGCGGATCGGCGACACGGCCTTTCGGTTGCGGACGCACTTTGCGCTTCGCGCGACGGGCCTCGACGATCGGGATCACGGTCATGGCGGGATGGCGTACGTTCAACGCGCTGCCGAGCGTTAGAGCACCGACTTCAAGAGGCGCCCCATGTCGGCGGGATTGCGCGTCACCTTGATGCCGCACGCTTCCATCACCGCGAGCTTTTCCTGCGCGGTGCCTTTGCCGCCCGAGATGATCGCGCCCGCGTGCCCCATGCGTTTTCCCGGCGGCGCCGTGACGCCGGCGATGAATCCGACCACCGGTTTCTTCATGTTGTCCTTGACCCAGCGCGCGCACGTTTCTTCCGCGTCGCCACCGATTTCGCCAACCATAATGACTGCGTCGGTGCCGGGGTCGTCGTTGAACATCTTCATCACGTCGATGTGCTTCAAACCGTTCACGGGATCGCCGCCGATGCCCACGCACGTCGATTGTCCGAGCCCGAACTCCATCAGCTGACCGACCGCTTCGTAGGTGAGCGTCCCGGACCGCGACACCACGCCGATGCGTCCCTTCTTGTGAATGTGGCCCGGCATGATGCCGATCTTGATCTCATCGGGCGTGATGACGCCGGGGCAGTTGGGTCCGACGAGGACCGTTTTCTTGCCGCGCATCCTCTCGCGCGTGCGGATCATGTCGCGCACCGGAACACCTTCGGTGATGCAGATCACCACGTCGAGCTCGGCGTCGACCGCTTCGTCGATCGCCGCTGCGGCAAACGGCGGCGGAACGTAAACGACGGAAACGCTCGCGCCGGTGCGCGCCTTCGCTTCGGCGACCGTGCCGAAGATCGGAATGCCTTCGAAATTCTCGCCGGCCTTTTTCGGATTGACGCCGGCGACGAAGCAGTCGCGGCCGTTCGCGTAGTCACGGCACATGCGCGTGTGGAACCCGCCGGTCTTGCCAGTAATCCCCTGCGTGATGACCTTCGTATGCTTGTCAATAATGATGCTCATAGCGCGGGCTCCGTCGTTTTGGCCACCGCCGCGACGATCTTCTGCGCCGCATCGGCCATGCTGTCGGCACTGATGATCGGAAGGCCGGAGTCCTTCAGGATCTTCTTGCCAATGTCCTCGTTCGTGCCCTTCATCCGTACAACGAGCGGCACATCGAGGTTCACTTCGCGCGCCGCTGCGATCACGCCTTCGGCAATCGTGTCGCAGCGCATGATGCCGCCAAAGATGTTGACGAGGATCCCCTTCACCTTCGGATTGCGCAGCATGATCTTGAACGCTTCGGTGACTTTCTCCGTCGTCGCGCCGCCGCCGACGTCGAGGAAATTTGCAGGCTCCGCGCCGTAGAGCTTGATCGTGTCCATCGTCGCCATTGCGAGCCCGGCACCGTTGACAAGGCAGCCGATGTTGCCGCCGAGCGAGATGTACGAGAGATCGAATTTCGACGCTTCGATTTCGGCCGGGTCTTCTTCGTCTAGATCGCGCATCGCGAGGATCTCGGGATGGCGGTAGAGCGCGTTCGAATCGAAGTTCAGCTTCGCGTCGAGCGCGAGCACGCGGCCGTCGCCGGTCAACACCAGTGGATTGATTTCGGCCAGCGACGCATCGCATTCGTCGAACGCGCGATAAAGCGCCTGCATGAACGTGCGCGCTTCGGCGACCGACGAATCGGGAACGCCGATCTTGCGCGCGATATCGTCAGCTTGCGCATCGGTCAGTCCCCTCACTGGATCGATCGCAACCTTGTAGATCTTCTCCGGCGTCGTTTCCGCGACGTGCTCGATCTCCATGCCACCTTCGGAGCTTGCCATCAGCGTGACGCGCTGCGAGACGCGATCGACGACCATGCCGACGTAGAGCTCCTTGCCAATGTCGGCGCCTTCTTCGACCAGCAGTCGCTTGACGATTCGGCCTTCGGGACCGGTCTGGTGCGTGACGAGCCGCATGCCGAGAATTTTGGACGCGTGCTCACGCACGTCGGCGATCGACTTCGCAACTTTGACGCCGCCGCCCTTGCCGCGACCGCCGGCGTGGATCTGCGCCTTGACGACCCAGACTTTTCCGCCCAGCGTGCGCGCTGCTTCCTCGGCTTCTGCGACGGTGAAGCACGGCACGCCGCGCGGTGTCGCGACGCCATATTGGCGCAACAACTGCTTGCCTTGGTATTCGTGAACGTTCATTGTTGGCTTTCGATAATGCGATTCGGGTGTTCGATGAAAGGTGTGCTCAGCCCGCTTCGCGAAGCGCGTGGTATTCCTTCACCTTCGGCGGCTCTTTGCTGAACGCGCCGGCTTCCTTCAGGGCTTCCACTTCGGTTTCTTCGTAGCCCAGCACGTCGCGCAGAATCTCTTCAGTATGCTCACCGAGAAGCGGGGAACGCCGGATCTGCACCGGCGAATCCGACAGCTTGATCGGCATGCCGACATTCGACCACTTGCCGCGCTTCGGATGGTCGAGCTCGACGATCATTTCGCGACCTTTGACGTGCGCGTCATTCATCAGATCCTCAGTCCCCATGATGGGACCGCACGGCACGTCGAGCTCGCTCAGGATCTTCATCATTTCCCACTTCGTGTATTGCGACGCGAACTCAGTCAGCAGCCGCCACATCTCCTTTTGATTCTTGCGCCGCAGCGCAATCGTCGTGAACCGGGCATCGGCCGCCAGCCGCTCACCGCCCATGCGCTTCGCGAGACCGTCCCACACCACTTCTTGGACAACGACGTACAGGTAATCGTTTGGCCCGCCCGGTTTGCACGCAATCGCGTTGCCGAGTTGACCACCGCCGGAATCGTTGCCCGAGCGCGGCGTGTCCTTGAGGCCTTCGGTGGCCATCGAATATTCGGCCAGCGACCCGCGTGTGAGCCGCTGGTGGTCGCGA
>DASPYC010000106.1:0-3498 GCA_035636955.1 Casimicrobiaceae bacterium | reverse complement strand
CCGGTCATCTGCAAGCCGGCAGAATCTCGACTTCCGGCGTGCGATTCAGCAGGTTGTAATACGGCTGGCAGATGACCGGCGGCGGAACCCGCAGATGCTCGCACCAGCGCATCACTTCGGCGATGCGCCAGCCGCGAAAATTCGAAATGCCGAAATAGCGAATTTTGCCGGCGCGCATCAGATCGCCGAGCGCGGCGACGGTTTCGGCGATCGGCGTGACCGTATCGTCACGGTGCAGATAGTAAATGTCGATCCAATCGGTGGAAAGACGCTTCAAGCTCGCGTCGCATGCAGCGAAAATCCATCGGCGAGACAGCCCGCCGTCGTGCGGCGCCTTGGTCATGACGTTGCCGACTTTGGTCGCGAGGATCCAGCGGTCGCGCGCTCCGCGGATCGCCGCGCCAACGATCGTCTCGGATACGCCTTTCGAGTAGACGTCGGCCGTGTCGATGAAGTTGACGCCGGAGTCTTGCGCATGCGCGACGATCTCGTTCGATGTCGCCGCGTCGGTGCGGTCGCCGAACATCATCGTGCCGAGACAAAGGACCGAAACTTCCAGCCCGCTTTTACCGAGACGGCGGAATTGCATCATGTGCGCTCACGTCAGATAGCTATGTGCGCCATCGTGCAACAAACGTTGTGCCGATGCAATCGGCGCGGTTGCCGGGGGTTGATTAGACCTGCTGCAAACGGCGCCCGGGAAACAGCAACCGGAAGAAGGCGCGCGTGCGACCGGTCAAATTTCGCGCATGCGGGTGCAGCAGATTCGTTTCGGCGACGAGGACTTTGGCGTAGACGGCCTCATAGACGCGCTTTACGATCCCGGGAGCGATCATCTCTCTATCGTAGCCGGGCGCGATGCCGATCAGACGCCACACCTGAGCGGATCATGATCAATGCGCCTCGATGAGTCTGACGGTTGCGGCATGCGGTGCCGCGAGTTGCGGCGCCGAATGATCGGAGCCCGAAGCCGCCGCGCGATTCCCTTCGTCGACGTGGCGCGCCGTCGCGGCCTGCGCAGTCGCGAACGACACGTCGCGCGGGTTGGGAACAACGGCGAGAAGCACCCACACGATGGCGGCGATCGCCACCGTGGTCGTCGCCACGGCGATTCGATCGGCATCGGATTGAGGCAATTGGGAACGGGACATGACGCGGACTCCTCATCGATCAATTTGCCGTGGTCTTCGATCACCGATCCGCCGCGGCAGTCGCCATTGAGACTCTCTGGCAACGGTGCGCATTCTCACCGTCATGCTGCGCTGCGTCATGAGACCGAAGTCCCACGGCGTGAGGAATATTCGCGTGAAAATCAGGGTGCGGGTGGGACCGTTGTCCCGAACCCGGCGTTGCGTGCCAACACGATCGCCTGCGCGCGGTTCTCCACTTCGAGCTTCGAGAAAATGCTGGTGATGTGGTTGCGGACGGTTTTGGCGCTTACACCCAACTGCGCCGCGATCTGGGCGTTGTCGCGGCCCTGCGCAATCAGCTCGATCAAGTCGAGCTCGCGCGGCGTCAGCGATCCGAACGCGGCGTCGCGCTTCTCGGTTGCCGGAAGGAACGCGCGCAATTCGGCGGTCCATCGCGACCATGCCGGCTCGTTGTCCAGCAGCAGGTGATTGTTGCTATCGAGGGGAACGAAACGGGCGCCCGGAATCATCGTCGCGACCAGCCGTCCTTCGTCGAACGGTACGCGAGCATCGCGAACGCAATGAAACACCAATGTCGGGCAGGAAACACGGGCCAGCAGTGGAACGATGTCGATCTCGTGGAGCACGCGCATGAATCGGCCGGCGTTCGCAGGCGATGTCGACATGCGTTCGAGCTCGTTGAACCACTGGTGCTGCTCGGGCGTTCCATCGGGAATGAATTGCGTCGTGAAAAATTGCCGAAACGCCGGATTCTGCTGGCCCCAGCCGAGCTCGGCGAGGTTGATCATCATGTCGGCTTCTTCACGCGCGTTGGCCGTTGACGTCCACTTGAGGCGCCCGCGCGCGTATCCGCCGTGCAAGATCAAATGACTCACGCGTTCCGGATGGCGAACCGCGTAGGCGATTGCAATGGACGCGCCCTGCGAAATGCCGAGCAGCGGGAAACGCTCGCTGCCGCTCGCCTCGACGACCGCTTCGAGATCGCGCACCCACGCTTCAAACGAAACCTCGGCGTCCCAATCCGACAATCCGCAACCGCGCGCGTCGTAACGGACGAGCGTGTTGTGACGCGAAAGCTCGCGCAACAGGTGGATCCAGACGGGACTCGCACCATCGAACTCGAGATGGCTCAGCCAATTCGCGGCTTTGACGAGCGGCGGTCCGCTGCCGGACGTTGCGTACGCGATCCGTGCGCCGTCGTGGCTCGTGCAAAAGCGGATTTGCTGAGGCAGTGCCGGCATGAATTCTGGCAAGAGAAGGGGGCGAAAGAGCGCGAAGGCGACTCCGCGACCTGCACGATGATTCGAATGGTAGCCCAGCGAGGCCAAGAGTTCGCACCGGTATAATCACGCTCCTTCGCTGCACACTCGCTGCTTCAACACGATTCCATGCACGTTCTTTTCGAGGACGACGGCCAGCTCAAGGCCGGCACGGTCCTCGCCGATCATGATCAGTCGTTGCAGGTCGAAGCCGTTTCGGGGAAGCGGGTGAAGATCAAGGCTACGAGCGTCCTGTTGCGCTTCGCATCGCCCGGTCCGGCGGAAGCCCTCGGCGACGCGCAGAAGCTCACCGCCGATCTCGACGCGAATTTTCTGTGGGAAGCGGTGGGTGACGGCGAATTCGGTTTCGACGATCTTTCGCGAGAATATTACGGCGCTTCGCCAACGCCCGCGCAAGCGGCGGCGATCGCGTTATTGCTGGCGTCGTCGCCGATGCATTTCTACCGCAAAGGCAAAGGCCGCTACCGCAAAGCCCCGCCCGAAGCACTCAAAGCGGCACTCGCGTCGGTCGAGCGCAAGCAGCGTGAAGCGGCACAGACCGATGAATGGGTGACGGCGCTTACGCGATATGAGCTTCCCGCTGCGCTTCGCGCAAGGCTTTCCATGCTGCTCTACAAGCCGGACAAGAACGCGCTCGAGTGGAAGGCGCTGGCGCGCGCGTGCGACGCGCTACGAAAAAGCCCGATCGACCTTCTCGCGGCCTGCGGCGCGGTCCCGTCCACACACGAGTATCACTTCAATCGTTTCGTCGCGGAGGCATTCCCCAAAGGCATTGCGTTTCCGTCTGAAATTGCCAACGCGCCGCTCCCCGATCTGCCGGTTGCAGACGTGCGCGCGTTCTCGATCGACGACGCGACGACAACCGAAATCGATGACGCGTTCTCCGTAACCGCACTGCCGGACGCCCGCTTTCGGGTCGGCATTCATATCGCATGCCCGGCGCTTGCCATTACGCGGGAATCTCCGCAGGACGCTATCGCGCGCCAGCGGCTGTCGACCGTGTACATGCCGGGTCGCAAGCTGACGATGCTGCCCGATAACCTTGTCGCGGAATTCACGTTGGCCGC
>DASPYC010000105.1:0-4722 GCA_035636955.1 Casimicrobiaceae bacterium | reverse complement strand
CGCCGCACAGATACCCCCTCCTGCCAAGAAAGCCGAGCGCGTCGAAATCACCAAAGGGCCTGAGCTCGAGTCGGCAACCCATCACCTGACCATCATCAGGTGGACGACCAACAACCCCGGGGGGTCGGACGTGCATTACGGCATCGTACACTACGGCACCGATCCCAAGGATTTGAGCCAGACGGCGAAAAATCCCATCAGGCTGAACCAGGGTCACCCATACACGACGTTCCGCGTGCGCATGGAGGGCTTGAAGCCGCAGACGACCTACTACTATCGGGTCGCCTCGGAGGAGAGCAATGGCAAGACCGATGGGGTGAAGAGCACCGTCAGCAAGTTCACCACGCCCGCCCCGGCGCGCGAATAGTGGATTACCCGAAACGCGATTGAAGCGCGACCGAAGTTCGTCGCCCGTCTTCACAAACGCTTCGACGCTCTCGTTCGATTGCGAAGTTTGAACCGCCGGCGTCAGCGGCAGCCTTCACCGGTCGTCATATAACATGCGCGCCTACGCCTTCACGTGCATCGGCCGCCGCTTGCGAATTGCGGAGCGCATGGCGCTGCCTCTTTCGACATGCCTCACCTCGAGCTTTGCGGCCTTACCAAGCGTTACGGTGCGTCGACGTCGGTCGACGCGATCGACTTCGCGGTGGACCGAGGCGAGTTCATTTGCCTGCTCGGACCGTCGGGCTGCGGCAAGACAACCACGCTGCGCTTGCTCGCTGGTTTTCTGATACCCGACGCGGGAGAGATTCGCGTCGCGGGCAAGGTGATATCGTCTCCTGACGCGGTCACGCAGCCCGAGCGTCGCAACATGGGCATGATTTTCCAAAGCTACGCCGTCTGGCCGCACATGACCGTCCGCGAAAACGTCGGCTATGGCCTCAAGATGCAGTCGATCCCGGCGGCGCAGCGCGACGCTCGCACGCGAGCATTGCTGGATGCGACGCGCCTCGCCGAGCTGGCCGACCGCTATCCCGCCGAGCTCTCGGGTGGGCAACAGCAACGGATCGCGCTGGCACGCGCGCTTGCGCCGAATCCCGGAATCCTGCTGCTCGACGAGCCGCTGTCCAATCTAGACGCGAACCTGCGCGGCGAGATGCGCTTCGAGATCCGGCGTCTGCACGATGAATACCGCAACACTTCGATCTACGTCACACACGACCAGGTTGAAGCGATGACGATGGCCGATCGCATCGTCGTCATGAACGGCGGGCGCATCGAGCAGATCGGAACACCGCAAGACGTGTACGACCGGCCGCGATCTCGCTTCGTGGCCCGGTTCATCGGCGCAAGCAACGTTCTCGACGGTACGCATCAAAACGGCAATCGCGTCGATGTGGCGGGCCATGTGCTCGAGGTTGAACACGGCGAATTCGCGGGCGCCGGCAAGCCGATGAGCGTGTGCGTGAAGACGCATGACATCGAATTACGCGCCGACGAGCGCGTCGATGGGGCCAACGTGCTTCCGGGAATCGTGCGCAGCCAGGCGTATCTCGGCAGCCATCGCGATTTCATCGTCGACGTGGGCCAGGAAATCTTGATCGCGGCCCCGGCATCGCTCGACCTACCCGTCGGATCGAAGGTAAGCGTCCGACTGCCTGCGGATCGCTGCCGAGGCATCATCCGCTAACAAGACGCGAATTCAGAAAACACGACAGGAGGAGTCATGGAGTTTGTCAGAGTTGCAGCGCTGTCTGCCGCGCTGTTCGTATCCGTCGTCGTTACGAATGCGATGGGTCAGGAGACAACGCCGGCATTGATTGCCGCGGCCGCGAAGGAAGGCAAGGTCGTCTGGTACACCGCAGTCGACGTAAAAGTCGCCGAGGCCGTCGCGAAGGCGTTTCGTGCCGAGTATCCGGACATCGCGCTCGAGGTTGAGCGCGCGGGTTCCGAGCGCGTGTTCCAGCGAATCAGCCAGGAATTCCAGGCCGGCATCAAGAACGTCGACGTCGTCAACTCCTCCGACGCATCGCACTTCCTGCTTTGGAAGCAGCAAAAGCTGCTCGCCAAGCATACGCCGCCGGATGTCGTGCGCTTCGCTCCGCAATATAAGGATTCGGACGGTTACTACGCAGTCTGGCGCGCGACGCTATCGGTGATGGGCTACAACACCAAGCTGGTCACGCCGCAGGAGGCGCCGACGGGCTATGTGGACCTGCTCGATCCGAAGTGGAAAGGCAAGCTGGTGAAATCGCATCCGGGTTACAGCGGGACGAGCCTTACCGGCACGTTTGCGATCACCAAGCTGCTCGGCTGGGAATATCTTGAGAAGCTGTCGAAACAGGGCGTGCAGCAGCTGCAATCGACCACTGCTCCCCCCAAGAGCATCGCAAGCGGTGAACGCGCTGTCATGGTGGACGGGAACGAGTACAACATGTTCATCGAGATCGACGCGAAGAGTCCCGTGAAAATCATCTACGCGAAAGAGGGGACGCCGTTCGTGACCTCGCCCACCGCGATCTTCGCCGATGCACCGCATCCGAATGCCGCACGCGTGCTGCAAAATTTTCTCTACACGATGAAGTGCCAGCAGTTGCTCGTCACCGAGGGCGGTTTGCGCTCGGTGCATCCGGACGTAAAGGACCCTGCGGACCGCACGCCGCTCAAGGACATCAAGCTGCTGCCCGACGATCCTGTTGCAATGCTTCCGCAGATCGCAGAAATCAAGAAGCGTTACACGGCGCTGTTTGGCAACTGAACCTCGCGTTCGCCGGTCTCTTGACTGGACCACGCCGTTCTCGGCGGCGATGGTGCTGCTGCTCGTCGCGCTCGTGGTCCTTCCGCTGTTCTGGCTCGCAGTGACCAGCGTGCAGGACGACGCGAAGACGTTCACGCTCGCACACTATCGTCAGCTCGTTGTCGACCCCGCGTTCGTCAGACCGCTGTGGACCACGTTGTGGACGTCGGCAGCGGTTGGCCTCGCTTGCGTGATCGCCGCCGCACCGATGGCATGGCTCGTTTCGCGCACCGATCTGCCCGGCAAGCGCTGGTGGCGCACGTTGATCCTGGCTTCGTTCGTGACGCCACCTTTTCTGGGCGCCTTCGCGTGGGTCCTCCTCGGCGGGCCGAACGCGGGACTGGTTAACCAGGCGTACTACGCGCTTGCTGGACTCAAGCCGTTCGAAGCGCCGTCGTTGATCAACATTTTTTCCGCATGGGGCATGGTTTTCGTGATGGCGCTGTACACATTTCCGTACGTCTTCACCTTCGCCGCCAACGCCCTCGATGCGATCCCCAGCGAGCTGGAAGAAGCATCGGCGATCCTCGGTGCTCCGGCGTGGCGGACCGCACTGCATGTCACTTTGCCGCTGGTGCTGCCGGCTTTGCTCGGCGGGTTCATCGTCGCGTTCCTGCAGTCGATGACATTATTCGGCACGCCGGCGATCCTCGCGCTACCGGCCGGCATCGATACGATGACCACGAAGATCTGGAGCCTGTTCCAGTTTCCTCCGCAATTGGGATTGGCCGCGGCCGCGTCGCTGCCGCTGCTCGTCATCACGGTTGCACTCTTGCGCGCGCAATCGGCCCTCATGGGGAGACGCGGTTACTCGGTCATCGGCGGAAAGAGCGGCAGCGCGGGGCAACCGATTCGACTGGGCGGCTGGAAGATGCCAGCGCTCGCGCTGTTTGTTCTTGTGCTTGGCTGCTCGATCGCGCTTCCGTACGGCGTGCTCGTGCGCACGGCGTTTGTGCGCAACTGGTCGGCCGAGCTCGCCGGCAACCTGTCGCTCGAGCACTGGCGCTTCGTGTTCTTCGAGTTCAGCCAGACGCGGCTCGCACTGCAGAATACGTTCGTGCTCGGGTTCAGCGCGGCGACGGCGGGGACGCTACTCGTCACGGTTATCGGCTACCTGAGCCTGCGCAAGCTCGTCTGGGGCCATCGCTATCTGGCGTTTCTCACAACGGCGCCGGTTGCGATTCCCGGCATCGTTCTCGCGGTCGGTCTGTTCCTGAGCTACACACGTCCGCCGCTGGTACTGTACGGAACGCTGTCGATCATCTTCCTCGCATACGTCACCAAAGAGTTGCCTGTCGGCTACCAGCAGATCGCGAGCGCATTGCGCGCGGTGCACCCGGAGCTCGAGGACGCGAGCCGCATTCTCGGCGCGACGCGGCTCCGCGCGCTTGTTGACGTCACCACGCCTCTGATCCGCAACGGCGTGATCGCCACGTGGATTTTCATCTTCATCGGCTCGATCCGCGAGCTGTCGGCGACGATTCTGCTGTTCACTGCACGCACCAAAACGATTTCGGTGACAATGTTCGACTTGCGCGAGAGCAACGACTGGGGACCGATCGCGGTGCTTTCCATCACGATGCTCGTGATCACGTTCGTCATGATCGCAATCATTCATCGCTTTACCGATGCGAGGCTCAGATGACCACGCCACCCTTCCAATCTCTTCCCGTGCTCGGCTTGATGCTCGGCGACGCGACGGGCATCGGCCCCGAGCAATGCGCGCGCATCCTTGCGGACCGTCGCATGGCGGACGTCGCGCGCTTGCTGATCGTCGGCGACGTTCGCGTGCTCGAACAGGGCATGCGCGACGCCGGCGTTGTCTTGGCGTGGCACTCGTACGGTCCGCCTGAAGACGTCGACTGGGAGCGCCACGAGGTTCCAATCATCGACCTGCACAATCTCGATCCTGGCAGCGTTCGACGCGGCGCCGTGTCGGCCGAGTCGGGGCGCGTGAGCGGCGCAACGCTCGCGCACATGAT
>DASPYC010000104.1:0-9176 GCA_035636955.1 Casimicrobiaceae bacterium | reverse complement strand
ACGGCGAACGCCTCACCGTTGCGGAGCCACACATCGCGACCGTAGACGAGCATTCCCATCCACGTGATGATTGCGTAGCCGATCACGGCGATTGCCAAATCGAACGGTACGTCTTTGTTGCGCCAGATGAGCTCGCACCATGCGAAACACAGAAACAGCACGATCGCCGGCGCGACACCCAATCGCGCAGGGTAGCGGAAGCGCTGCGAAAGCGCTCTGTCCCGCGTTACCGCCGCATGAAGCGCTTCACCGCAGGCAAAGATCGTGCGCAGCGGATTCACGACCGCCCAGGCATCGCCGATCAGCGCGCAGACAAACGCAAGGCTGACCCACCATACGACCCAGACCATCGTCGCAATGAGATTCGCATAGGGACTCTGCACGCCGAAAGCGCCCGCGCAAAGGGAAAGTACAAAGAGCGCAACAGCAAGCAGGCGAACAAGCGCGACAACGCCCGGATGCGCGATCGCGCGAAAGAATCCAAAACGCGCAAGGTTCAAGCGCGGGCATTCGGCGTGGAATGTCTTTTCGTGGACAAAAACGGCAATCATCGCGAAGGTTAGGACGATCGTCGTGCCGGCGCCGGTCAGCCACAGCCACAACGGCAGCGGCAAATCAAATCGCTGCCCGAATCCGTGAGCGCCCGCGGCCGACGTTCCGCACGCCAGACAGCACGCTACGGCGCAACGTCGGCCGATCATGCCCGCGGCACCAACTACGGATGAACTTCGATATACAGAATCGTGCGTTCGCGCGCGCCTTCGCGGTGCTCGGATACCGGGAAGCGCCCGGCCAAACGGGCCTTGAACGACATCACGGTCGAGACGTGGGGCGGGACATTGGTTTCGATCTCATAGCCATGCAGATGAAGGGATAGAGGTCGATCGCTCGACCAGCGAAGCTCGACCTCATCGCCTTGTTGCACACGAAGCGTAGCGTCGACACCCGTTACCTGTCCATTCACGATCGCGAGGTCGAATACTTTTTTCGCCGATTGAGCGCAAATTGCCGTTGCCTGCGATGCGACATGCACGCCTGGCGGCATTACCGGCATCGCGGCGCCGACGCCATCAAGTGCAAGCATGCCGGCGCTCGCCGCGGCAATGCGGACGATGGCCGCGGCGATTGCCCGTGTCACGTTTGACTATTGCTGGCGGACCTGAACGTTGCCGCCGTTAATCGCGCCCCCGGCGCTGTAATTGCAGCCTTCTGTACATGCGAGATGGAACTGGTCGGGTTCGGTGCCTTTGTTGCCTTGATGGTTATCCTGTACGCAGATACGGAAGCTCGCGCTCGCGCCGTTGAACGTTCCGGTTCCGTTGAACTGCATCGAGTTCGCTTCCGCCGGCACCGAGCCGCACGCATCGCGGACGCTGCCGAGGAACGTCAATTTGTCAATGACGATTTTCGCGTTCGAGTCATGATCGTTGAGCGTCACGCCGCCCTCGAGGCCTGAATCGGTCCGCTTCGCATCCACTGAAACGTTGATCTTGTTCTTGCCGTTCCCCATGAAGCCGCCGCCGTTGGCGGTTCTCCGCATGCACGGGTTGTAGTCGGGGTTTGTGAGCTCGATGATTTTCAAGCCGCCCTGATTCCAGCCGGTATAGATCATGCAGTTCGCGGTGTCATAGCGCGGATCGGGCCGCGTGAAGTCCTGGCCGTTCGCTGGTGTTGTCGTATGGCGCGGTGCGTTGTAATAAGCGATCTCCTTGGGATTGGTCGGATCGCGGAAATCGACAATGCGCATGCCTTGATTGGCGCCGGCATAGATCACCAGTCGCATGTGGTAACGGTCGTCGAATCCGATGTAATGGACCATGCCGCCCGTCGTGCCTGCCGCGAGGTTGGCCGCACAATTCTCCGGCTTGTTCACGTCGGGCTTGAACGTGCCGACGACTTTCGGATGCAGCTCGTCGCTGATGTCGATGATGCGCGCATAGGTGTGCTGTGCGCAGACGCCGGCCGCGTCGCCGTTCAAGCCGCCGCCCGATTCATCGGTCGTGACGATGTACTCCTTGCCGTTCTCGTGGATCACGTATTCGGTTGCGTGGGCGGACGCCGTCGACCGGTCACCGAAGTCGGGGTCGAGCTGCTGATCGCACCAGGACAGGTAATTGATATAGCGGAGCTGCGGATTGGGCCGGCGCAGCGCGATGTCGGTCGAGTCGAGAATCAATAGACCATTGGCGCAGCGCTGATTCGGGTCGCTGTTGTTGCCGCCCAATGAGTTGAGGCCGCCATAGAGCGCCATGTAAAGGCGGGTACCTTTGTCGTTCGTGCTGATGTCATGAAAATTCGTCGCCCCGTTGGTGCGCGTCTGCACGTCCGCCGGCAGTTGCAACCGATTCCAGGTCATCAAAGGCTTCGGATTTGACTTGTCAGCGAGGTCTGTCACATGGACGTCGGCGCGAGTTGCGTTGACTTGCAGGCGCGCGCCGCCGAACGGGATCCCGTAATACGTGTTCGTATCAGGCGTAAGCCAGCCGTCGTGATTGCCCGATGCGACGTTGATCGTCGACAAATACTTCGGGTGCAGGCAATCACCTGAAACGTCGTAGATGTCCAACGGATTCGTTCCGTTCGGACCAAAATCCTTGTAGGCACCGATCATCGTATTACCCTGGATTTCGAACGCCGAATAAGCGCGGAGCATCGCGGGCGTTCTCAATACCTGGATGTCCTTCGGCTGCGATGGAACGCTGACGTCCATCACGACGACGCCCGTGGTCGGCTTGGTCAAATCCGACGGATCGCGCATGCTCGAGTACGCGCAGTGGCGGATGAGCTGCGTGTCGCCATAGCTGCCGCGGTCGAACAAGTTATGCGCGCCAACGAGGCGCGCGCCGCACCAGTGGCCTTGGAATCCGCCCGGTGCGGTTCTCTCCTCGATGAGCACGCTACCCTGCAGGCCGAGCTCCGGTCGATCGCCGGGTCCCGGAGTGCAATCGGAGACCGCCTTCGCCACGTTTGCCGTCAATGGAGAGAGCAACAAAAGCGCCGACGCAAGCGCAAGAATGCGACCGCGGCTCCGTAGCCGACGTGATTGATTCATGATGAACTTCCTCCTTTTTTGCTGTTGAACTCGAGCTGCCGGTGGTCCCTCTCCGACCACCGGGCCCCGTGGGCATTGCGCTTATGGTTTGAACCCCGTCTCCTTGTAGACCGATTCGATGATGTCCTTGCCGATTCGCGATTCGTTTTCCTTATGAACTGCAAGGGCCGCCTTCCTCCACGCTGCTTTCTCCGACGGCGTTAGCGCGATGATCTCCGTCTTGCCCGATGCCTTCACGGCCGCCAACGCGTCGTCATTTTCCTTCTTCGCAATATCGTTCGCGTACTTCGTCGCGTCCTTCATCGCGCCTTCGAGCGTCGTGCGGATATCGGCGGGCAGGCCGTCCCAGAATTTCTTGTTGACGATGACCGCGTACTCGATGACGCCGTGATCGGTCAGCGTCAAATATTTCTGCACCTCGTGCATCTTTTGCGTGTAGAAGTTCGATGGCGGATTTTCCGATCCGTCGACCACGCCTGTCTGCATCGCCTGGTAGACCTCCGAAAACGCCATAACCTGCGGCAGCGCACCGAACGCGCGCATTTCGCCGTCCAGCACCTTGGACGACTGGATCCGCATCTTGAGGCCCTTCATGTCTTCGGGCTTGCGCAGTGGCTTGTTGGCGCTCATGTCCTTGAAGCCGTTGTCCCAAAAGGCAAGCCCGACGATGCCCTTCGACTCGAGCTTCTTGAAGAGCTGCTTGCCGACAGCGCCGTCGCCGACTTTGTGAAGTTCGTCGTAGCTATCGAAGATATAGGGAAGATCAAACACCTCGAATTCGCGCACGCCGAGCGGGCCGAACTTCGAGACTGACGGCGCAAGCATCTGCACTGAGCCGAGCTGTAGCGCCTCCATTTCCTCGCCGTCCTTGAAAAGCGAGCTGTTCGGGTAAACCTCGACCTTTACCTTGCCGCCGGAGCGCTCCTCCGCGAGCTTTTTGAAATATTCCGCGCCTTTTCCCTTCGGCGTGTTGACGGCAACGACGTGGCTGAACTTGATGACGATCGGCTGTTGGGCAGCCGCTGGCATCGCGGCGAGCCCGAGCGCGCATACGACTGCGAGCAATGCACGGAGCTTCATGTTCCCTCCAAAAGAATAGCGATGGCGCGTTACCGTTTTCAGGGGCGCCGTGTTGTTGAAAATCGTGCGCTAAACGCTTGCCGCTGTCAGGAATCTTTTAGCGCTCGGACGGGCGCTATGTGGCAATCCTATGTTACCTCGGCTCGCCGTACAACACGGACGTTGGACCGGCGCGCCAATGGGCGGTTCTCGATCACGGGCCCTCACTCCACAGGAGCTCGAAACCGTCTTCGCCCGCGGAGGCCGCGAAATTCATATCGACGCCGATTTGCGGCACGCCGGCCAGCACGTCATCACAAAATACCAGCGGCCATCCCATTCGCGCCCACGCCGGGATGTGGGCCTGCTGCAGCAGCGACTTGAGCGCTTGTCGCGGCCGATTTGCCGCCAGTTGCATCCGTTCGCCGCCGCGGCGCGAACGGACCACGACGCGGCCACCCTGCAAAAGCGCAGCGCTGACGCCGCTGCCGAAGGAGCGGTCGAACTGAAGGACGCCGTGCGGCAACGTGACGACGGGTTCGCCGCTCCAGTCGTATTCGAAGGTGGCAGGCGCCGGCGCGTGCACTATGACGCGGTTGCGATGGACACCGATTTCGGCGCCCGCATGCGACAGGCGGATGCGCGCATCGACGCGCGCATTGCGCAACTGGTCGCACATCGCCGCCAGCCGCGCAGACGACGGCGCTGGAAGCTCGTGCACGCGCAGAAACCAGCGAAGCACGTTTCGCGCACGATATGCGGGCAATTCGGCCAGCGCCGTGCGCGATAGCGTGCTGCCATCGAAGGAATCCGCTGCATCGAGCAACGCCAAGTCGTCCGCAAGGCGTGCAGCTTCTGCCTGATGCGCGGCGGCTCGTGCAACCGTCGCCGGATAACCCGCCGCCATCGACGCAAGCGACGGCACGACGCGCTCGCGCAGCGCGTTGCGTAAATAGCGGATGTCAACGTTGCTGTCATCGTCGATCCAGGCAAGATGCCGCTCGCGAATGTAGGCGTCGGTCGCGGCGCGCGGCACGTCGAGGAGCGGACGCAGCCACTTCAGTCCCACCGCGTCGGTACGCGCTTCGGGCATGGCAGCCAAGCCCTGTGGACCCGCGCCGCGGAGCAGCTGCAACAGCACCGTCTCGGCCTGGTCATCCTGATGATGCGCGAGAAGAACGGCGTCAGCGCCTGCCGATGCCGCGGCGTTCGCAAGCGCTCGATAGCGTGCGTGGCGAGCTTCGGCCTCGACGCTTTTCCGCGGCCCGCGGTCAACGTCGACACGGCGCTCGATCAGCGGGACGCCGCGCTCGCGGCACAAGTCGGTGCAAAAGCGGACCCATGCGTCGGCGTGCACCGACAAACCATGATGGACGTGAACCGCGACGACCGCGAGCGCCGGCGCCGATGCGTGAGCGAGCGTCGCGTCAAAGAGTGCTACGGAATCGCGGCCGCCCGAAAGCGCGACGACCACCTTGGACCCGCGCGGCAGATGCGACGCGAACGACCGGCCAAGCGCGACCGTGACGCGCGAAGAGGCTTGCGCGGGCGCGACCGATGGTTCGTCGCGACGCCCCTTCGCGTCAGCTAGGAACCATCTCCTTGAACTTGCCATAACCGAGGATCTTGTCCTCGCGCGCTTCGATCATCGCATCGAGCGGCTGCTCCTGCAGGTGGCGGAGCGCTTCGACGAGGGCCTTCTTGAGTGTCACCGTCATCGCGGCATGATCGCGATGCGCGCCGCCGAGCGGCTCATTGACGACCTTGTCGATAAGCCCTAGTTGCTTCAACCGGGCGGCGGTGATGCCGAGCGTTTCGGCGGCTTCGGGCGCGTGCTCGGCAGATTTCCATAGTATCGACGCGCAGCCTTCGGGCGAGATCACCGAGTAAGTCGCATATTGCAACATCAACGTGATGTCGCCGATGGCGATGGCCAACGCGCCGCCGGAGCCGCCCTCGCCGATGACCGTTGCGATGATCGGAATGCGGAGCCCGGCCATTTCATACAAGTTGCGGCCGATGGCTTCCGACTGCCCGCGCTCTTCGGCGCCGATGCCCGGATAGGCGCCGGGCGTGTCGACAAACGTCAACAGCGGCAACGCGAACTTTTCGGCGAGCCGCATGAGTCGCAGCGCCTTGCGATAGCCCTCCGGCCTTGGCATGCCGAAATTGCGGTGAATCTTTTCCTTGGTGTCTCGGCCCTTCTGGTGGCCGATGAGCATGCACGGTTTGCCGTTGAACCGCGCGAGTCCGCCGACAATCGCGGGATCGTCAGCGTACGTGCGATCGCCGTGCAGCTCGCGAAAATCGGTGAATAATGCGCTCACATAGTCGAGCGTATACGGTCGTTGCGGATGGCGCGCGACTTGCGCGATCTGCCACGATGTCAGCTTGGCGTAGATTTCCTTCGTGAGCTGCTGGCTCTTCTTCGTGAGGCGCGTGATCTCGTCCGAAATATCGACGGCCGAGTCCTCGTGCACGTAGCGAAGCTCGTCGATCTTTTGCTGCAGCTCGGCGATCGGTTGCTCGAAGTCGAGAAAGGTCTGTTTCATAGGGGCGTACGGCGTACTCGATGCTTGCCATCATAGCGTAAACGACCGTTACCATCCGTAGTGGCCAAGGTCGGTGGCCAAGGGTGCTGGCAACAGAGGCTCCTCCACTGCGGAACTTCAGCGGCCCGCTCGCGCCCCATCCGAGGCAATAAACCGCTGACCGAACGATGCCGTGATGGCCCCTTCGCTTGCCGGAAAATCGCGCGCGAACTCCCTTCCCATTGCGGCTGCGATCAGCGCGAAATCTGCTTCGGGCACCTTGACGAAGCCGAATCGGAACGCGGCGCCCCAATACGCTTTATTGCGGATGAACGAGAGGCCTTCGAGCAGCGGTTTGATCGGCGCTTCGTTTGCGGACAGATAGTCGACTGCGCGGCGGAAGGGAACAAAGCCGTGACCTTCGTCGGCTTGAAAGATCGCGCCGCGGCCCACGCGACCGATGGCCGTGAACGCCCGCAGCGGCGCTCCATAAGGATGCTCGATGCGGGGCGAGTAGAACGCGAAGCCATCGCCCTCCCGCATGCGCTCGAGCGGACCGGCTTTTCCGTGATTGAGCTGCGTGAACCCGCCGGCGACGGCCTTGTCGACATGCGACTTGGATACAACGCCGATCCAGTAGTTGCGCGCGCGCAGGGCTTGCTCCATAACTTCCCTCCTTGTCGAAAATCGAACGAATCGCATGCAACGTTACGCCGCCGCTCGCGAGCGTCGCCATCGGCCAAACGGATGACACCTCAACCGTTACAATGGCCGACCGCAAAGGGGAAAACAGATGGCAGTGCATCGGATCGCCGTGATGGCCGGCGACGGCATCGGCAAGGAAGTCATGCCGGAAGGTCAGCGCGCCCTCGAAGCCGCGGCGAAAAAATTCGGCATCGACTTTGCGTTCACTCACTACGACTGGAGCTCTGACTATTACGCGCGCCACGGCCGGATGATGCCCGAGGACTGGTTCGAACAGCTGAAGGACTTCGAGGCGATCTATTACGGTGCCGTCGGATGGCCGGCAACCGTTCCGGACCATGTCTCGCTGTGGGGCTCGCTGATCCAATTTCGCCGGCGCTTCGATCAATACGTGAACCTGCGGCCGTGCCGATTGATGCCGGGCATTGCGACACCGCTTGCGAATCGCAAACCGGGCGACATCGACTTCGTCGTCGTCCGCGAGAACACCGAAGGCGAGTATTCGTCGGTCGGCGGGCGGATGTTCGAGGGCACCGAGCGCGAGATCGTGTTTCAGGAAACAATATTTTCGCGCAAGGGCGTCGATCGAATCATGCAGTTTGCGTTCGATCTCGCGCGCACGCGTCCCGCAAAGCACCTGACGTCGGCGACGAAGTCGAACGGGATCTCGATCACAATGCCGTATTGGGACGAGCGCTTTTGCGCAATGGCGGCGAACCATCCGGACGTTCGCACCGATCAGTTCCACATCGACATCCTGTGCGCGCATTTCGTCCTGCGGCCGCAGGTTTTCGACGTCGTCGTCGCATCGAACCTGTTCGGCGACATCCTGTCAGACCTGGGACCGGCCGTGTGCGGGACGATCGGCATTGCGCCGTCGGCCAACATCAACCCCGAGCGCACGTTTCCGTCGCTGTTCGAGCCTGTTCACGGATCGGCGCCCGATATTGCGGGAAAAGGTATCGCGAATCCGATCGGACAAATCTGGTCCGGCGCATTATTGCTGGAATTTCTCGGACATCGCGATGCTGCTCGAGCGATCGTTGCGGCGATCGAGAACGTGCTCGCCGATCCCGCCGCGCCGCGCACACCCGATCTCGGCGGTCGCGCGACCACGACCGAGCTCGGCCGTGCCATCGCGGCCGCGCTGTAATATTTGTGGCAGGATAGAACAAAGATACGAAAGAAAAGCCGCTGGAGCGCCGTGACTGTCGGCGGCGACCGGTAGGGGATACGCACCATGCAAATCGGCATTCCGCGCGAGACGCGTGCAGGTGAAACGCGTGTCGCCGCCACTCCGGAGACCGTCAAGAAGATGATGGCGAGCGGCCAGCACGCCGTCGTCGTCGAGACCGGCGCGGGGATGGCCAGCAGCGTGGCGGACGGCGCATATGTCGATGCCGGCGCAACGATCGGAGCGGCATCCGATGCGCTTGGCAGCGATCTCGTGCTCAAGGTTCGGGCGCCGCGCGGCGACGAGCTCACGCATCTGAAACGCGGCGCGTCGGTCATCGGATTGCTCGATCCCTTCGATGCCGCCGGCGTGCAAGCGTTGGCCACTGTGGGGGTCACTGGATTCGCGCTCGAATGGCTGCCGCGGATCACGCGCGCGCAATCGATGGACGTGCTCTCGTCGCAGGCAAATATCGCCGGCTATAAAGCGGTGATCATGGCCGCGAACGAGTACCGCAAATTCATGCCGATGCTGATGACGGCGGCCGGCACGGTCAAAGCTGCGCGTGTGCTGATTCTCGGCGTCGGCGTCGCCGGATTGCAGGCGATTGCCACGGCGAAACGGTTGGGTGCGGCGATCGAAGCATCCGACGTTC
>DASPYC010000103.1:0-1744 GCA_035636955.1 Casimicrobiaceae bacterium | reverse complement strand
TATCGGTGGCCTCTCTTCATCCCATTCATCGTCACCGGCCAGGTGATGCGCACGTTTCTCGCCAAGAATGGCATGCTGAATCATGTGCTGATCGGCTCGGGATTGGTCGAGCCCCTTGCGGCGCAGAGCGTCCTCGACTGGCGCGGCATCGTCGTCGCGTTCGTATGGAAGCAGGCGCCGTTTGTCACGCTGCTGCTGGCCGGCGCAATGGCGTCTCTCGAAACGCAGCAAATCGAAGCTGGGCGCAATCTTGGCGCTCCTCGCTGGCGCGTGCTGGTCGACGTCATCCTTCCGCAGGTACGCGGCACGCTGCTCGTCGGCCTCGTGCTGTCGTTCGTCACGATGCTGTCGGTGCTGTCGGTGCCGCTGATGATCAATCCCAATTCGCCAACGATGATGACGGTCGACGTGGCATACCGGATCAATACGCATGGCGATTACGCGGTCGCCAATGCGTTGTGCTTGATGTCACTCGTCGTGGCGGCGGTCGGCGCGTGGTTCTATCTGCGGCATTCGGCGCGAAGCTTCAATCAATGAGTGCCGCAGGGCCGTCCCAAGGTGCGAATTACTCCCCCTCCGGGGGCAGCGCCGCGGCGAAGCCGCAAGCGTGGGGGTCCCTGTGATTGCCGCAGCGCATGCCAGCAACTCCGGAGCGCTATCGGGATGGCCGCGGATGTTGGGCATCGCGCTGTTGCTCGCGCTGTTCGCGTTCGTGATCTTCGGGCCGCTCGCCAATCTATTTCTCTGGGCGTTCGCCGAGAAGTGGTATTTCCCTAACAAATTGCCCCAGGAATTCGGCTTCACATTCTGGGCGCGGGTTTTCGCCCCGCGCGGCAATGCGCTCGCGTCGCTCGGCACGAGCGTCTGGATCGCTTTGTTGACTGTGTTCATGAGCTTGATCGTCGCGATTCCTGCCGGCTATGCGCTCGCTCGCCTCAGGCTGCGTTGGCGCGCATTGATCCTGCTCGCGTTCTTGTTGCCGCAAGCGGTGCCCAATCTTCCGGTCTACGTCAACATCGCGCGCGTGTTCTACGAGATCGGTCTCAATGGCACGATTCTCGGCGTCGTGCTGGTCCATGCAGCGCATGGGTTGGTGCTGGCCGTATGGATCGCGTCGGCGGCGTTCGCGTCGATCGACGTGTCGCTCGAGGAGGCCGCGCGCAACATCGGCGCATCGCCGTGGACGTGCTTTCGCACCGTGACGCTGCCGTTGGCGGCCCCCGGCTTGATCGCGAGCGCGATATTCGTGTTCCTCGAGTCGCTCGATGAATTCACGGGCACGTATTTCGTCGGCGTCCCCGACGTGACGACGCTGCCGCTGTTGATGTTCAATGCGAGCATGGGCGGCAATTATCAGATTGCATCGATCACGGCGTTGTTGCTGCTCGTGCCGTCGATCGCGTTCATGCTCGTGGTCGAGCGGTTCCTGAAAGCCGACGTGTTGGCAATGGTGGGGCGTTAGCGCGGCGATGGCGGAAAGTGCGTTCAGCCGCCGCCGATTCCGGTGGTGATCTTGCCCGTGCCCGAGCAATTCGCGCACGATCGACCGCTGACCCTGCCGGTCCCGTTGCACACGGGACACACGTTTTCGCCTGACCCGGGCGTCCCCGCCGGTGCTTCATCGCCGGGTTTCAATGGCTGAGAGCCGGTTGGCGTCGTCGGGCTTGGGCGATTCTGCGACGTGGTAGCCATGTGAACTCCTCTATGCGTCTCCAACATTGGTTGTCACTATCCTTTGATCGAT
>DASPYC010000102.1:0-9562 GCA_035636955.1 Casimicrobiaceae bacterium | reverse complement strand
CGCCTGCGCGCCGCCCTTGTACGGGATGTAGGTCCAATCAACACCCGTCCGCATCGCGAAATCGACGCCGGCCAGATGCGGCGCGCCACCGACGCCCGATATCGCGAAATTGAGCTTGCCCGGTTTCGATTTCGCGAGCTCCACGATCTCCTTGACCGAGGCCGCCGGCACCGATGGATGCACGACGAGGATATGCGGCGAATACGCAACCATCGTGACCGGCGCAAAATCCTTCACCGGATCGAATGGAAGTGTTGGATAGACGCTCGGGCTGATTACGAGCGCGCCGATGTCTGCGAGCAACAGCGTATAGCCGTCGGCCGGCGCCTTCGCGACGAGATCGGCGCCGACGTTGCCGTTCGCACCGGGCTTGTTGTCTACGATGATGGGCTGACCGAGCGACTCCGACAGTCGTTGCCCAATCGTTCGGGCGAGAATGTCGGACGTTCCGCCCGCCGGATAAGGAACGATGATGTGGATCGGCTTGGATGGATAGGTTTGCGCAAGCGAGGCGGTCGAAACGACAAGCAACGCGGCGATCACGACTGCGTTGATGATCCGAAACATTTGTCACCTCCGTGAGAGCGATTCTGTTTTGAGCGCGATCTTTTCACTAGATTTGCACACTTCGCAAGATCATATGACAAGATCGCCGATGCGATTCGCCCATCTGATTCTTTACGTATTGTTCGCTGCAATCGCTGCGTGCGCAGCGATCGAAGCAGCGCCGGACGCCGACGAGAGCATCGCCATTGTGGGTGCAACGGTGATCCACCCCGAGCGCGACGGCGCAAAGGCAAGCGAGCCGGACAGCACAATCCTCATTTCGGGACAGCGCATTATTGCTATTGGACCTGCGTCGACTGTCGCGGTGCCGCCGAAGAGCACGGTGATCGATGGGCGCGGCAAATGGGTGATTCCTGGGCTCGTCGACGGGCACGTCCATTTCTTTCAATCGGGCAACCTCTACACACGTCCCGATGTCGCAGACTTCACGCGAGCGGTACCGTACGCGAAGGAAGTCGCGCGCAATCAATCACGTCTTCCCGCCACGTTCAAGGTTTGGCTCGCCAGCGGCGTCACCAGCGTCGTCGACATCGGCGGTCCGTTCTGGAACTTCGAGATGCGCGACGCGGCCGAGCGATCGTCGGAGGCGCCGCGCGTCGCTGTCGCCGGGCCGTTGATCTCAATGATCGCCGATCCGAAGCTCGATCTCGGCGATCCGCCGATCATCGAAATCACGTCAACGGATGCCGCGCGCGATTTGGTTCGGCGCGAGCTCGCGCGGAAGCCGGACTACATCAAGGTGTGGTTCATCCATCGCGCAGGCGAGGACCTGGCGGCGCAGGAAGCGATCGTGCGCGCCACCGCAGATGAAGCGCATCGCGCCGGTGTCGCGTTAGCTGTTCATGCGACCGAACTGATTGTCGCCAAGGCGGCGCTTCGCGCGGGCGCCGACTACCTGGTCCACTCGGTGATGGATGTCCCGGTCGATGAAGAATTCATCGCGCTGGCGAAGACGAACCGCGCCTTGTATTGCCCGACGCTGTTCGTCATACCGGGTTACCAATACGCGCTGTCGAATACCTGGCAGCCGACCGCGGCGGAATTGCGCTTGGCCGATCCGCAGATCGTCGCGGCAATGGGTGACCTTGCGCGCATCCCGAGCGATGCGATTCCGCCCAACGTCGCGCGGCGAATCGCCGAAGGCGGTCCAATCACGCCGCCTGACGTTGCGATGCGAAACCTTCAGTCCGTTGCGAATGCGGGTATAACGATTGTCATGGGCACCGACGCCGGCAACATCGGCACGTTGCACGGTCCGTCGGTGTTTCGCGAGATGACGCTGATGCAGCAAGCGGGACTCACGCCGCTGCAGGTGCTACGCGCGGCGACGGTCAACGGCGCACGGGCGATGCACCGTGAACGCGAGCTCGGCACGATCGTGCCCGGCCGCTTGGCCGATCTCGTGGTGCTCGATGCCGACCCGACGATGAGCGTCGACAATGCGAGCCGCGTGTACCGGATCGTCAAGGACGGACGCGTGTACGATCCCGATGTACTGATTCGGTCTATTCGTTAATGCGTTGGTTACGGAGAGAGCTTGATGAAAGTGGGTGTGCTTGGATCGGGAGTTGTGGGCCGAACGCTCGCGGAAGGCTTTTCGCGGCACGGTCAGGAAACCATGCTCGGCACGGGCAACATCGCCAAGCTCGCCGACTGGCAAAAGGAACATTCGTCGATTCAGCTCGGCAGCTTCTCGGATGCGGCGCGATTCGGGGAGATCGTCGTGTTGTCTGTCAAAGGTTCGGCGGCCATCGACGTGTTGCGGGCGGCGGGCGCTGACAGTCTATCCGGCAAGCCGCTGATCGATACGACAAATCCAATCGCCGACGCACCGCCGGTCAACGGCCTGCTGCGCTTTTTCACAAATTTGGATGAGTCGCTTATGGAGCATTTGCAACGCGAGTTCAGCGACGTCCGCTTCGTCAAAGCGTTCAATTCGGTCGGCGCGATGCAGATGGTCAATCCGCATTACAGGGATGGCATGCCGACGATGTTCATCTGCGGCAACGATGCCGCGGCGAAAAAGACCGTTGCCGGCATCCTGGTCGAATTTGGTTGGGACGTGGCCGACATGGGGCCTGCGCAAGCGGCGCGTGCGATCGAGCCGCTCTGCATGCTGTGGTGCATTCTCGGCTTGCGTGACAACGAATGGACGCACGCCTTCAAGCTGTTGCATTGACAGTGCCGTTCCCCAGCGCCCGCTCGAGCACGCGGACGACGTGCACGGCTTCGCGTTGTTTCGAACCGCGCGTCCCGTCGGCGATCTGATGGCGGCAGCTCGTGCCGTCGGCGACAATCAACGTATCGTGCGGCGCCGCTCGTATAGCGGGTAGCAGAGACAGCTCGGCCATTCGCATCGACACGTCGTAGTGCGACGCATCGAATCCGAAGGTGCCGGCCATCCCGCAGCAACTCGATTCGATGATCTGAACGCTCAACTCGGGGATCAACGCCAGCACGTGCTTCGCCGGCGTCACGGCATCGAATGCTTTCTGATGGCAATGACCGTGCAGCAACGCGTGCTTTTCCGGAAGGCGGCGAAGCACGCTTGCAAGCCGGCGGCTCGCACCTTGCCGCGCCAAGAATTCCTCGATGAGGAACGCGTTTTCGGACAGGGCTTTTGCGCCGTCGCCCAGGCCCATCACCGCGTATTCATCGCGCAGCGAAAGCAGGCATGCGGGCTCGAGACCTACGATCGGCGTAGCGCGCGCAGCGAATGGTGCTAACGCCGCCAGCATCCGGCGGGCTTCGCGTTTCGCTTCATCGACCATGCCGGCGGCAAGATAGGTCCGACCGCAGCAAAGGGGACGCGAGCGCCGATCGTCCGCCGCAGGCGCCCGCGCGACATGGACGCAATACCCTGCCGCGCGAAGCACCCGAAGTGCCGCGTGCGCATTCTCCGGCTCGAAATAATTGGTGAACGTGTCGACGAACAGGACGACGTCAGCATCGCCGGTCGTCGCATCATCGGCGTTGCCGCAAGTGCGCAGGAACGTGTCGCCGCGCCATCGCGGCAGCGAGCGCCGGGCCGAGAGACCCATCCAGCGCTCTCCGAGCGCTGCAGCACCCGGCAATCGATCGCGAAGGTTGAGGAGCCCGTGCAGACGCGCCGCCCACGGCGCCCATCGGGGCAGATTGGCGAGCAACCGATCCTTCCGGGCGAGGCCATGCACGTGATTTCGATGGTGCAGCACTTCGATTTTCATCTTCGCCATGTCGACGCCGGTAGGACATTCGCGCCGGCAGCCTTTGCAGCTCACGCATAGATCGAGCGCATCGCGCACGGCATCCGACGCGAGGGCCTCTGCGCCGAGTTGTCCGGACAGCGCGAGCCGCAACGTATTCGCGCGGCCGCGCGTCAAGTGTTGCTCGTCCCGTGTCGCGCGAAAGCTCGGGCACATCGTGCCGGCGTCGAATTTGCGACAGTGGCCGTTGTTGTTGCACATCTCGACGGCCTTGCCGAATCCCTGTGCCGCGTCGCCGCCGCTGCCGGGCGCTGTCAGCGTGTCGGCGACGGGATCGCTGTTCACGTTCCACGCCGACCAATCGAGCGCAGGCTCGAATGGCAGCGTTCGATAGTCCGGTGGATAGCGAAACAGCGACGCGTCGTCCATCCGACTTGGGCGGACGATCTTGCCCGGGTTCATCAATCGATCCGGATCGAACGCGTCCTTGATCTCCTCAAATGCGCGCGTCAACCTGGGACCGAACTGCCACGCAACCCATTCGCTTCGTACAAGGCCATCGCCATGCTCGCCCGAATACGCGCCTTTGTATTCGTGCACGATCGCGCTCGCTTCCTCGGCGATCGCGCGCATTTTGCTTGCGCCGTCGCGGCGCATGTCGAGAATCGGCCGCACATGCAACGTGCCGACTGACGCATGCGCATACCAGGTGCCACGCGTGCCGTGCTTCGCGAAGATTTGCGTCAATCGATCGACGTAATCCGCGAGGTGGGCGAGCGGCACCGCGCAATCTTCGATGAATGACACCGGCTTGCCGTCGCCGCGCATGCTCATCATGATGTTGAGCCCGGCTTTGCGCACGTCCCACAGCGCTTTCTGCGGCGACGCGTCGACGATGGGCACGACGCTCCCCGGCAGCCCCAGGTCGCCCATCAACTCGACGAGTTGTGAAAGTTTCACGACGAGGGCTTCGCGCGCGTCGCCGATGAATTCGACAAGCAAGATCGCGTCCGGCTCGCCGACAAGCGCGGCGTCGATCGTCGTGCGAAACGCGGGGTTCCCGCGCGCGAGCTCGATCATCGTCCGATCGACGAGCTCGACCGCCGACGGACCGAGCTTGACGATGTGCTGCGCGCATTCCATCGCGCGATAAAGCGTGGGAAAGCTGATGACACCGAGCACGCGATGCGCCGGCAGCGGCGAGAGCTTCAGCGTGACCGAGCGCGTCCACGCCAGCGTGCCTTCGCTGCCGACCAACAGGTGCGCCCAATTGACACTGCCATCGGTCGTATACGGGTGATCGCTTTGCGGCTCGAACACGTCGATGTTGTAGCCGCCCACGCGCCGCATCACTTTGGGAACACGCTGCCTGATTTCGTCGCGCTCGCGTTCGCCGATCGAACGCAGTCGTGCAAAAAGCCCGCGAATGCGCGGGACTGTCGAGGCGCTCTCGTTCTCGGGACCGAACCGCGCCTCGGTCCCGTCGATCAGCAGCGCATCGATTGCGGCGACGTTGTGCACCATGTTGCCGTAGCGAATCGAGCGCGACCCGCAGGAATTGTTGCCCGCCATTCCGCCGAGCGTCGCCTGCGCGGACGTGCTGACATCGACCGGGAACCACACACCATGCGGCTTGAGCCGCGCATTCAGTGTGTCGAGGACGACACCGGGCCCGACGTCGATCGTCATCGCATCAAGATCGAACTTGCCGATCCGGTCGAGATATTCGGTGTGATCGATCACGAGCGCCGCGCCGACCGTCTGGCCGCACTGGGAGCTGCCCGCTCCGCGCGGCAGCACCGGCACACATAACGTCCGACAGACAGCGAGCGCCGCGCGGACATCTTCATGCGTGCGCGGGATGAGCACACCAAGCGGCTCAACCTGGTAGATCGACGCATCGGTCGCGTATCGACCTCGCGACGCCGCATCGAACTTGAGCTCGCCTTCGACCGCACGCCCAAGTGCTTGCGCCAGCTCGCCACCCGGGCGACTGGCGTGGAAGACCAACGGTTGGGGAATCGCAGTGGTCATGGTGGCGATCCGCCGTTTGAAGCGGCGCGATTTATGAATATTGTATGCCATTTGTTCTGGCGCTCATCTGCGGAGGGTTTATAAAATGGCGGCTGAAATTGGCATACAATCGACGAATAGGGAAGATCGCGTGCGGAAAAGCGTCCATATGACAGTGTTCGAGCAAGTCGAGAGCGGCGCAACATTGGTCTCGATCAAGCCTCAGGCGCTTCGGGGCGCGATCGTCGAGCAGCTGCAGCAGATGATCGTCGAAGGGGCCCTTGCGCCGGGCACGCGCCTCAACGAACGCCGTCTATGCGCGCAACTCGGCGTCTCGCGAACGCCGTTGCGGGAGGCGTTCATGGTGCTCGCTGCCAAAGGCTTGCTCGAGCTGTTGCCGAACCGCGGCGCGATCGTCGTTCAGATGTCGATCGACGACATCGCCCATACCTTCGAGGTTGTCGCCGGTCTGGAAGCGCTCGGCGGAGAGCTCGCATGCGCAAGGATCACCGCGCCGGAGTTAGCGGAAATCCGCGCCCTTCATTATGAGATGCTGGCGTGCCACACGCGGCGCGACCTGCCCGGTTACTACAAGCTAAACTACGCGATACACGACGCCATCAATCGATCGGCGCGTAACCACGTGTTGCGGCAGACGTATTCAACGATCAACAGCCGGATTCAATCGCTCCGATTCCGGTCGAATTTCAATCAAGACAAATGGGATACGGCGGTGCGCGAACATTCACAGATGATCGAAGCGCTCGCCAAGCGTGATGGTACGGGACTCGCGTCGATCCTTAAGGGCCACGTCCTGACGAAGTGCCAGGTGGTGATTGCGGACATGAGCTCTCCCCATAAGGCCCGAGGCAAATCGGGCGCGGGCCTCGTAGGCCTAGCGTATCGATAGATTCGACTAATGCCCAAGGAGCTCCCGTGCTGATTCTCGACCGTCATTCATCGGGGCGTCACTTCCTGCAGATCCCGGGTCCGACCAACGTGCCCGATCGTGTGCTGCGGGCGATCGACAACGCGACGATCGATCACCGCGGCCCCGAGTTCGCTGTGCTCACGAAAAGCGTGCTTTCCGGGATGAAGCGCGTATTCAAGACACAAGCCGACGTCGTCATCTACCCCGCTTCCGGAACCGGCGCATGGGAAGCCGCGCTCGTCAACACGCTCTCGCCGGGTGATCACGTGTTGATGGCCGAGACCGGACATTTCGCGACGCTTTGGAAGCGACTCGCCGAGCGGCTCGGACTCGTCGTTCGATTCCTGCCGGGCGATTGGCGGCACGGCGCCAACGCAACGTCGATCGAAGCGCAGCTTGCCGCCGATTCGGGGCACGCGATCAAGGCGGTCTGTGTCGTTCACAACGAGACCTCGACCGGCGTCGTCACCGACGTCTCCGCCATACGCAGCGCCATCGATCGAGCCGCGCATCCTGCGCTTTATATGGTCGACACGATTTCGTCGCTCGCCTCGATGGACTACCGGCATGACGAGTGGCGCGTCGACGTTACCGTCGGTGGATCGCAGAAAGGATTGATGCTGCCGCCCGGTCTTTCGTTCAATGCGATCGGCGCAAAAGCGCTCGCGGCGTCGAAGAGCGCGAAGCTGCCGCGCTCTTACTGGGACTGGAACGAGATGCTGACGATCAACGCGAGCGGTTATTTCCCGTATACGCCAGCGACCAATCTACTTTACGGATTGCATGAAGCGCTGGAGATGCTCTTCGCCGAAGGACTCGACGCCGTCTTTGCCCGGCATGCACGCCTCGCGGAAGCGACGCGGCGCGCGGTACGCGGTTGGGGGCTCGACATCCTGTGCGCGGATCCCGCCGAGTACAGTGCGTCGCTCACGGCGATCGTGATGCCCGATGGACATAGCGCCGATACGCTTCGCAACGTCATTCTCGATCGATTCGATCTGTCGCTCGGGCAGGGCCTCGGCAAAATGAGCGGCAAGATCTTTCGGATCGGACATCTCGGATGGTTCAACGAGCTGATGCTGTGCGGTACGCTGTGCGGCATCGAAATGGGGCTCGCGCAATGCGAAGTGCCGCACAAAAGGAACGGCGTAAGCGAGGCGCTCGAGTTCCTGCGGCAAAGCGGCGGCGATAAGAGCGCGACGGTTGAGCGCCAAGCCGCTTGAAGGATTGGACCGCGGGGCGGCGCAGGCCTCCCGCTCGGTGAATAATCTGTCGGACATAGGAGGATCGGCAATGAACAAGTTTGCGAAAACGGCGGTCACGTTGGCGATTGCGTTCGCGAGCGCGTCGGCTGCCGCGTGGGAGCCCACCAAGCCTGTCGAAATCGTCGTTGCTGCGGGCGCCGGCGGAGCATCCGATCAGATGGCGCGCATGATGCAGGCCGCGATTCAGAAAAACAATCTGATGAAGCAGCCGATGGTCGTCTCGCTCAAAGGCGGCGCGTCGGGCGCCGAAGCGCTGATGTACATGAAATCGAGCGAAGGCGATCCGAACAAGGTGCTCATCGCGTATTCGCTGATTTATATGCTGCCGCTCGCGGCCAAGATTCCTTTCAACTGGCGCGATCTGACGCCGGTCTCCGTCATCGCCATGGACGAATTCGTGTTGTGGGATAACGCGACGCTGCCCTACAAATCGGTAAAAGAGTTCGTGACTGCAGCCAAAGCCGCCGACCCGCCGTTCAAGATGGGCGGCACCGGTTCGAAGCGCGAGGACCACGTTCTCACCGTCTTCGTGGAAAAGAAGACCGGCGCGAAGTTCGCGTATCTGCCCTATAAATCGGGCGGTGAAGCGGCGACCCAGCTCGTCGGCAATCACACCGCGTCCAATGTCAACAATCCTTCGGAGAATCTCGAAGTCTGGCGAGCGGGACAAGTACGAGCGCTCTGCGTGTTCGACAAGGAACGCATTCCCTACAAGACCAAGGTCACCGAAACCCAGTCGTGGAACGACATTCCGACGTGCAAGGAAGAGGGCCTCGACGTGCAATATCTGATGCTCCGCGCCATGTTCCTTCCGGGCAAGGTGACACCGGACCAGACGGCATTTTATGTCGACCTCTTCAAGAAGCTGACGCAGACGGCGGAATACAGGGACTACATGGAAAAGCAGGCGCTCAAGCCGGTATTCCTCACGGGCAAGGACATGCTGGCGTTCCTCGAAGAGGACGACACGCTGAACAAAGGTCTGATGACCGAGGCCGGCTTCGTCGCCCAATAATCAAATGCGCTAACGCAACGCACCTGCCGGATCCCTCCTCCCTCGCGCTTGAGAGAGGGTGTTCCGTCAGCGTGTCGTTCAGCGAGAAGCACAATGCCGATATCTGACACCGAGATCGTCGTCGACGATCCGACAGCGCCAGCAGACAACTCCCCTCCGGCAGCCACCACTCGAACGGTCGAGATGGTCGTGTTCTTGCTGCTTGTCGCGCTGGCGATTTTGCTGGGCATCGACAATTGGCGGAGCGGCATGGGATGGGCGAAGGATGGTCCGCAGAGCGGATACGTGCCGTTCTATCTCTGCGTCATTCTCGCCGGCGCTTCTGTGTACGGACTCGGCGCAGCGTTGCTGAAACAAAGCCCGGATGACGACACTTTCGTCACGCGCGACCAGCTTCGGCGCGTCATGCAGGTTTTTGTTCCGACGTTTCTCTTCGTCGTGTGCGTGCAATGGCTCGGCATCTATGTCGCGAGCTTTCTGCTGGTCGCCGGCTTCATGCGGATGATCGGGCGCATCGCCCTGTGGAAGGCGCTGTTCACGAGCATCCTGTTCGCACTCTTCATGTTCCTCACGTTCGAAGTCGCGT
>DASPYC010000101.1:0-4991 GCA_035636955.1 Casimicrobiaceae bacterium | reverse complement strand
GCCGGTCAACTCGGCGTCGGAGCGCGGCTTGCTCGGAATCGCACTGCATCCCGATTTTCCCGCAAATCCCGGCGTCTATCTCTATTGGACCGAAAGCAGCACCGGCGCAGACTCTGCCGCGCTTGCCGATGTGCCGTTGCTGGGAAATCGCGTCGACCGATTCAACTGGGATGGCACGTCGCTAACCCTCGACCACAATCTCATTCGACTACACGCGTTTCAAGCCGACGCCGGTCAAACATTACGGGGCAATCACAATGGCGGTATCGTCAAGTTCGGTCCCGACGGCAAGCTGTACATCGTTATCGGTGATAACGGCCGGCGGGGCTGGATGCAAAATCTTCCGTGTGGCCCGACCGCGGTATGTCCAGGACCTACGGTTCAGGATGATCAGTTTGGTGGCCCGGCACCGGACAATGCGCATCTCACAGGCGTCGTGCTGCGACTCAACGACGACGGCACGACGCCGGCCGACAATCCGTTTTTTGCCGCCGGCGCCGCGATGGGCGGTGAAGTCGGTGCCAACATTGCGAAAGTGTTCGCCTATGGAATTCGCAATACGTTCGGCATGGCGTTCGATCCCATTTCCGGTGCGCTTTGGCTCGAGGAAAACGGCGACGATTCGTTCAGCCAGTTGAGTCGAGTCGAGCCAGGTCAAAACAGCGGCTGGATCCAGATTCGCGGGCCGGTTTCACGCATCGCCGAATTTAAGGCAATCGAAACCAGCGCGGGCACCGACCCATGCATCGGTGGCGCGTATTTCGGGCTGCAGCAGAATCGTTGGCCGCCAACGAATCTTGCCGACACACCGGAGCAGGCGCTGTCCCGACTTTTCATGCTGCCCGGCGCGCATCGCAAGGATCCGGAATTGAGCTGGAAGTTCGAGGTTGCGCCGGCGGGCATCGGGTTCATGAGCAGTCGTGCGCTTGGACCGCAATACCAGGGCGACCTATTCATGGGAGGCGCGCGGACGTTTCTGGCCGGCGGACATTTGTTCCGCTTTAATCTCACCGGCAATCGTCAGAAGATCGGCGTCGACGATCCTCGACTCGACGATCGCGTCGCCGACAACCTGTGCAAATTCGACATCACGGAAAGCGAGACGCTGCTCTTCGGCACGAATTTCGGCGTTGCCACCGACTTGCAGACCGGTCCCAATGGAAATCTTTTCGTCGTATCGCTTTCGAATGGCACGATTTACGAGATTTTCCGTAAATAGATTTTGCAGCCGCCGGGAATTGCATACCCCCGGGGCGATCGCCGACATGTGCTACGAGTGCACGGGAAGCGCGTCGATGATATTGATCAGCGCAGCCGCGTCGATCGGCTTCACCAGATAGTGGTCGAAGCCGACTTCCCGTGCGCGCCGGCGATTTTCCTCGTGACCGTAACCGGAGACGGCGACGAGCGTCACGCCGCTCAGTGCACTCGAACCGCGCAGCCTTTTGGCGACTTCGTAGCCGTTCATTCCGGGAAGTCCGATGTCCAGGAGCACCGCGTCCGGCGCATGAACCGCCGCCACCGTGATCGCCGCTTGACCATCGTGGGCGGTGCGTACGTCGTGACCGAATTCCTCGAGCAGCGCAGCGAGAGAATCGACGAAATCGCGATTGTCATCGACGATGAGGAGCCGACGGCGGAGCCCGGACACTTGACCGGGCGATTGCTTGGGTAACGGCGTCCCTGCCGCGCCTTCACCCGATGCGCGGGGCAGCCGGACGACGAATTCGCTGCCTTGGCCCGAGCCTGCGCTCGTGGCCTTCACCGTCCCTCCATGCAATTCCACCATCCGCTTGACGATCGTGAGTCCGATGCCCAATCCGCTGGCCGTTCGATCGAGCGAACGATCGCCTTGGACAAACAGGTCGAACACTTTCGGCAGCAGTGTCGGCGGGATGCCGATACCGGTGTCTCGCACGCGGAGCACGACAAAGTCGTTGTCGCGGCTGATCGAAATCGAAATGCGCCCTCCAGCCGGCGTGTACTTCGCCGCGTTGTTGATCAAATTGAGGATCACCTGCGATAGCCGCGTCGGGTCCGCCTCGATCCACAATTCCTCCTCTGAGGGAGTCACGTCGACCTTGTGCCCACGCGCGTTCAGCAGCAAGCGGCAGGAGTCCACCGCGTGCAACACGGCATCGTTCACCCGCAGCATTTCCTTTCGCAGGTCGATCTTGCCGCGTGTGATCCGGCTGATGTCGAGCAAATCATCGACGATGTGCGTAAGGTGCTTGACCTGACGCTCAATGATGCCGCGCGCCTCGGTCCTCTCGGCCGCAGGTTTGTGCCGAGCCAAATCGAGCGCGTTAACGATGGAGCCGAGCGGGTTGCGGAGCTCGTGCGAGAGCATCGCAAGGAACTCGTTCATTTGCCGCTCGTTTTCCTGCAACGCCTCAATGCGCCGCCGAGCGGTGAGATCGCGCGTGACCTTTGCAAACCCACGCAGCTGGTGGTTGCCGCCGTAGAGCGCCGAGGCGATGACGCTTGCCCAGAAGCGGGTGCCGTCCATCCGCAGCCGCCACCCTTCTTCCTCATAACGACCGTCAGCGCGTGCCGTCGCAAGCTCGTGTGCGGGCCGCTGACGCGCAATGTCTTCGGGAGTGTACAGCCGTGAAAAATGCGTGCCGATAACTTGCGACGCCGTGTATCCGTAGATGTTTTGCGCGCCGGTATTCCAGCTCACGACGTTACCGGATGTGTCGAGCATAAAGATGGCGTAGTCCTTGACGCCGTCGACCAGCAACCGGAAGCGTTCCTCGCTTTGCCGCAGGATTTCCTCGCGTTGGTCGCGTTCGGCGAGCTCCTCGCGCAGCGCCCGATTGATCGTTTCGGCTTCCAGCGTGCGATCGTCGACGCGGAGCCCAAGACTTTCGTTCGCGCTGCGCAATTGCGCCATCACGTGCTCGCGTTCGCCGATTACCGCGCTTATGGCAAGCCCCGTCATGACCAGCGTGCTGGTGTAAGCGAGCAGAAACAGGAGCGATGCATTCGCCGATTCGGGACCGAATGGATAGCGTCCCTTCACTGCGTGCCAGACGGCAATCGCGCATATGATCGCAACGGCGGTCGTGACCTCGCGCTGTGAAAATCGGATCGCCGCCCACACGACCAACGGAAGCGCCAGGAAGGCGAGCGACACCGACATTCCGTTGGTAGCGATCCCGCCGAAGATCAAAAGAATTGCAAGACCGAGGGACACCGACAGTCCGAGTGCCTCGATCACTTTCGATGGCGGCCATCGCCAGGAGAGGCGCGTGCTCCAGCTCAGCAGCAGCGGCGCGACGATAATCATGCCGGACGCATCGCCCTGCCACCATGTCCACGCATTCGCTACAACGTCGGACCATTTAAGAACATTGGACAGCGCGAGCGAAGCAACGCCGACAGTCGCGGCAATGCACGCGCACAGCGCGCAGCACGCGACGAATTTCATAACGTCTTCGCCGCTTTGAAATCGCCAGTATCGACCGAGAAAAGGGCGGACCAACGTGGCAGCCGTGATCGCTTCGAGCGTGTTCCCCGTCGCGATAACCATCGCGAGCAACGGGGAACCGCCGATCGTCACATTGATGAATGCTGCGCCTAGCCAGATGCCCAGCCAAATACGCGTTCCAAACAACAACGCGGCGGCCAGGGCAATTCCGGAGGGCGGCCATACCGGCGTCGCGTAGCCCGGCGGGATCGCAAGCAATAGCGATACCTTGGCCGCAATGAAATACGCGGCCGCGATCAGCACTACTTCGCCCGCGCGTCGTACGCGCGACAGGCCGTCGTCGGTTTGCACGCTGGCCTCCCTGATCGGCCAACTCAATTGTTTACGCCAGCGGCGCGACCTTCACGACCTCGTCCGAGGTGGTCAGGCCCGCGGCGATCTTCATCGCGCCCGAAACGCGCAGCGGCTTCATGCCGTCCTTGAACGCCTGCTCGCGAATCGCGCGATCGTCCGCCTTATCCGTCATCAAGCGGCGCAACGTCGCGGTCACCAGCATCACTTCGTAGATGCCCATCCGTCCGTAGTAGCCGGTCATTCGACATTCGAGACAACCGACCGGGCGCATGACCTGCGACGGCTTTTCGCCTCGCCATGGTGACGTGATCGCGCTCCAGATCTCGTCGTCGGGTGGCTCGCCCGGCTGCTTGCAATGCGGACACAGCGTGCGCACGAGCCGCTGCGCCATGACCCCGAGCAGCGTCGAGTTGAGCAAATAGGAGGGCACGCCGAGATCCAGGAGCCGCGTCACTGCCGTCGGCGCATCATTCGTGTGCAACGTCGACAGCACCAGATGGCCGGTCAATGCCGCCTGCACCGCCATGTCGGCGGTATCGTGGTCGCGAATCTCCCCCACCATGATGATGTCCGGATCCTGCCGCAGCAACGTGCGCACGCCGTTGGCAAAATCGACGTTAATGATCGGCTGGACTTGCATCTGATTGAACGCGGGCTCGATCATTTCGATCGGATCTTCTATCGTGCAGACGTTCACTTCGGGAGTCGCAATGCCTTTGAGCGTCGAGTAAAGCGTCGTAGTTTTGCCGGATCCGGTCGGGCCGGTGACGAGAATGATGCCATTGGCTTCACGCGTCATCTGCTCCCATCGCGTGCGATCGTCGGCGGTAAAACCCAGATCGGTGAAATCGCGAACCAGCACTTCCGGACTGAAAATCCGCATGACGATCTTTTCGCCGAAGGCCGTCGGCATCGTCGAAATCCGCAACTCGACCTCGTCGCCGTCCGGCGTAACGGTCTTGATGCGTCCGTCTTGCGGCCGTCGTTTCTCGACGATCTCCATTCGCGCGAGTAACTTGATCCGCGACGTGACGGCGGCGAGGACCGGCGCCGGAATCGCGTACACCTGATGCAGAACGCCGTCGATTCGAAAACGCACGAGCCCGACATCGCGCCGCGGTTCGATGTGGATATCCGACGCGCGCTGCTCGAATGCGTATTGCCACAGCCAATCGACGATGCGGACGATATGCTGATCGTTGGC
>DASPYC010000100.1:0-18974 GCA_035636955.1 Casimicrobiaceae bacterium | reverse complement strand
GATGGTTGCGCGCGCACTGGCGCCTGTCTCATCCTGCGTGAACTGAACGCCGATCCCCTGCGTTCGATTGCCTTGAACGCCTTCCGGCGTGATCCAGACGACTTTGCCTTGAACCGCAATGCGATTAGGGTCGTCCATCAGCGACAGCAGCATGAACACTTCCTCGCCCAACGTGTACGGACGCGACGTCGGGATAAAAATCCCGCCGCCGCGAAGGAACGGCATGTACGCAGCATAGAGCGCCGCGCGCTCGCGAATGTTGAGCGACAGCACGCCCGGGCGGGCGAGTTGCGCGCCTCCTGCTGCCGGAACGGTAATCTTGTCGGCCATAACTCGCTTCGTCAGCCAAAGAGCTTCTGGTATTCGAACAGCAGCGCTTCGGCGACGAGGCGCGGCTGCAATGGGTGCGCAATCTGTGCGCGCTCCTGCAACAGCGAGCGATGATAACGAAACAGCGGCAGCGGCGCCACCGTCTTTGCAAGGGCGGCGAGTGCCGCGGCATGGTCACCACGGGTCCGAAAAGGCGCTCCTCCCCCTTGCACTGCGGCGAGATCGGCGCTCCACACCGTTAGCCAATCGATCGCGGCGCCGAGTAGCGCCTTACGCAAATCGCGTGGCGCACGATCGATTCGAGACGCGAGCTCGATTGGATCCAGTGTCGGGGGCGCCGAGAGCGCGTCCAGCCAGACGGTGCGTTCCGACTGATAATCGGCGTTGACCAACCGAAGCGCGATCAGCGGCGCGCCCCGAGCCTGCGCCAGCACGTCCGCGGGCTGAACCACACCTTGGCCGAGAAGCCACTCCGTTGCCATGGCCTTGTTGGGGACGGGGGCTGTCAACCATTGGCATCGACTGCGAACCGTTGCAGCCAAGCGACCTGGCTGGTGCGCAACGAGGATCAGATACGTGCCAGGCGGTGGTTCTTCCAGCGTTTTGAGCAGCGCATTCGCCGCAGCGACATTCATCCGTTCCGCCGGAACGATGACGGCCACCTTGGCGACATGCCGATGGCTCGTGAGCTGCGCCCAGTCGATCAGCGCTCGAACGTGCGCGATCGTGATCCACAGCGACGGCGTCGCGACGTTGTCGTCGTCGATCTCGACGGGCTCGACGACGCGCAGATCCGGATGCTGGCCTGCCTGCACGTAGCGGCAGCTTGCACAAACGCCGCATGCGAAGCCATCGGCTGTAGCGTCTTCGCACAGCAGCGATCGCGCCAGCTCCAGCGCAAACGTTCGCTTGCCGATTCCTTCGCGTCCAGTCAGCAGCAACGCATGCGGCCACCGCGCGCGATGGCGCAAGGCGGCGCGTGCGGCATCGTGCTGCCATGGCAGCAAGCCGATCCAGACCGGTGCTGATGGGGCATTGATTTCGGCTTCGTGATCGCTCACCGGGTGTGCCCCCACGCTTGCGGCTTCGCCGCTACGCTATGCCCTCGGCCCCCAGAGGGGGCGCGATTCGCGCCTTGGGACGGGCCTGCGGCGCTCACAACGTCGCCACGATCCGCGCCAGATCGGCGCGGACTTCGCTCATTGACCGCGTCGCGTCGATGATGCGAAACCGCGACGGCTCCGCACGCGCCCGTTCGAAATACGCCGCACGCACGCGCTCGAAAAACTCGGCGCTCTCGCGCTCGAATTTGTCCAGCTCGCGTCCTTGGCGCGCCGAGTCCGACAGGCGTTTGCGCGAAACCTCGGGTGGCACGTCGAAGAGCAATGTGACGTCCGGATTGCAGCCGGCGTGCACGCGCTCTTCAAGCACGCGCAGGAAATCAGTCGCGACACCATGACCGCCGCCCTGGTACGCGTACGTCGCATCGGTAAAGCGATCGCACAGCACCCAATCGCCTCGCGCAAGGGCCGGCGCGATGACGTTGACGACGTGCTCCTGCCGCGCGGCAAACATCAACAGCGCCTCGGTCTCGTGGGTCATCGGTTGCGTGAGCAACAATTGGCGCAACGCTTCACCGAGCGTCGTGCCGCCGGGCTCGCGGGTACGGACGACGCGATGACCACGTGCGGCAAGCGCATCGGCAAGCCACGCGGCGTGTGTACTTTTTCCAGCGCCGTCAACGCCTTCAAGGGAAATGAAACGCCCGCGGAGGACGGGATCGGTCACGTGATCGGATCGTTGACTGAAAGGAAACTGAGGGAACGTTCAAGCGAGAGCAGACCGCGTCAACGTCCACCCTTCTGGTATTTTGACACGGCGCGATTGTGATCGGCGAGCGTGCTCGAGAATTCCGACGTGCCGTCGCCGCGCGACACGAAATAGAGATAAGGCGTCGGCGGCGGATTCAGCACCGCGTCGAGCGACGCTTGCGAAGGCAGCGCGATTGGCGTCGGCGGCAAGCCGTCGCGCACATAGGTGTTGTATGCGGTATCGGCTTCGAGATCGCGCTTGCGCAGATTGCCGTCGAACTTCTCGCCAATGCCATAGATGACCGTCGGATCAACTTGCAGGCGTATTCCGCGCCTCAGCCGATTGACGAGCACCGAGGCGATCAGCGGGCGATCGGCCGGTCGGCCGGTTTCCTTTTCGACGATCGACGCAAGGATCAGCGCTTCGTACGGCGTCGCCAATGGCAGATCCGTCGCGCGCCGCTCCCAGCCGACGCGCAAGCGCTCTTCCAGCGCGCGATGCGCCCGCTTCAATAACGCCGCGTCGGAGCTTCCGTTGGCGAAGTAATAAGTGTCGGGAAAGAACAAGCCTTCGGGACTCTTCTCCGTGATGCCAAGGCTCGCCGACAACTCCGAATCCGGCATGTCGGCAAGTGTATGCGTAATCTGACCTGATTCGCGGAGCGACCGCATGAGATCGGCGAACGTCGTGCCTTCGACGATCGTGAGCGAGCTCTGCGTGACGTCGCCCTGTGTCAGCTTGGCCAGTAGTTGTGGAAGCGTGATGCCCTCGCCCACCTCGTAACTGCCGGCCTTGATCGTGCGATCGACGCCTTTGACTCGCGCGAGTGCGATGAGCGTGTATGGATGAGGTATGACCCCCGCGTCGCGTAACTGTCGCGCAACCGCGGCGAGCGTCGCGCCAGATCGGACCTCGAATTCGAACGGGCTCGTGGGCAACGGAAGCGGCTGTCGATACCAGACGAATGCGACCGCGCCCGCTGCGCCGAGCGCGAGCACGGCGACAATGACAAGAGCGCGAAACAATCGCATGGTTTCCGTTCCGGCGCGCGGATGACGATCGACGCCGGATTATAATGATTCGATGGTGTGTGTCCTCGCCGATCGAGCGCGAATGCGCGGTTTCACGTTGATCGAAATCATGGTCGTCATCGTGATTCTCGGCGTGCTCGCGGCGCTCGTCGTGCCGCGTGTGCTCGATCGCCCGGACGAAGCGCGTGCCGTTGCAGCGCGAAGCGACATCGCAACGATCATGCAAGCACTGAAGCTTTATCGGCTGGACAATCAGCGTTATCCGACAACGGAACAGGGCTTGAATGCGCTCGTGGCCAAGCCCGAGCAACCCCCGCTGCCACCGAACTGGAAGCCCGGCGGTTATCTCGAACGATTGCCGAAAGATCCTTGGGGTCGGCAATACCAGTATTTGAGTCCGGGTCTCAAAGGTGAAGTCGACGTATTCAGCTTCGGCGCGGATGGGCAGACCGGCGGCAGCGGCGTCGATTCCGACATCGGCTCTTGGGACTTGTAGTGATCGACGGAAGGCGCGGGCGCGGATTCACGCTGGTCGAGATCCTGGTCGTGCTCGTGATCATCGCGTTGGTCGGCGGACTCGCGTTGGTGATGCTCGAGCGCGACGAACGCCGCCTCGCGGCGCGTGAGGCAAAACGTTTCGCCGGCGCACTGGAGTTCGCGGCCGCGCGGGCGCAGGCGCGCAACGAAACTCTCGGTGTATCCGCCGATCGGACGATCCGGTTTTGGAGGCGTGAACCTTCCGCCGAGCGATGGCTGCCGCTCGATGATGACGTGCTCGGTCCGCGCGTGTTGCCCGAGCCATTGCTTGCGACGCCGTTGAGCTACGCGGGACAGCGCATCGCCGCCAACACGATCGTGCCGCTCCGCGCGAGCGGCCGCAACGAACCGTTCGCGTTTACGCTCGCTTCGCCTGCCTGGCTCGTCGTGCTCGCCGCCGATCCGCTCAATCGCGTATCGATCGACGGACCGGTTCCCAATAATCCATGAGACGTGATCCGCGGACAACGACCGGCTTCACGCTGGTCGAGATTCTCGTCGCGCTGGCAATTGTTGCCGTCGCGCTCGCCGCGGGCATGCGGGCGCTCGCGCAATCGGCGGATAGCGCGTCGACGCTGAAGTCGCGGACGCTCGCGCTGTGGGTCGCGCAAAATCGCCTGGCGAATGCCCAGCTCGCCGATCCGTGGCCTGCGCTTGGCGTGAGCAGCGGTAATGCCGAGCAAGCGGGCGCACGATTGGTCTGGCGCGAAACGATCTCCGGGACGCCCAACCCGGCGTTTCGCAAGGTTGAAATCGTCGTCGCCGAGCCGCAAACGCCCGACTACGCGCTCGCGCGGCTCATCGGCTATATCGGCAACCCACGGCCATGACGTTCGCGCCGCACCGGCAGCGCGCGTTCACGTTGATCGAAGTGCTGGTCGCGATCGTTATCCTCAGCGTTGTCGCGTTGCTCGCGTATCGCGCCACCGCCGCGATGACGGACGGCGAAGCGCATCTCACGCGGGAAAGCGATCGCTGGCGCTCACTCGATATGTTGTTGGCACGGCTTGAATCGGATATGCGGCAGGCGATTCCGCGATCAGCCCGCATGGGTTCAAGCGCGGAGCCAGCCTGGCTCGCACTGCCCGTCGACTCCCTTGGCAACTCGGTCCTCACATTCACGCGCGCGGGACCCGAGTTTGCGGTGGAACCGGGCGTTGCCGGACAACGGATCGGCTATCGCCTGCGGGATGGCGCGATCGAAGCACTCTACTGGCCGCAGCTCGACAATGTCCCGGGCGCAGTGCCCGCCGCCTATGTGCTCGCGCGAGATATCGACCGTTTTCAGATCGTGCAACTCACGTCGAGAAATGTCTGGTCGCCGCAGTGGCCGCTACTCGGCGAAGCCAATGTCCCCCGCGCCGTGCGAATTGAAATCGGGCTTGCCGACGGCACGACGATCGACCGGCTGATTGCATTGCGATGAGCGCAAAAACCCATCGCGGGGCAGCGCTCATCATCGCGATGGTCATCGCCGCGCTGGCCGCGACGGTCGCGATGTCACTCGCCGCGAATCAGCAGCAATGGTTCGCATCGATGACGAATCGCCGCGATCAGGTTCAGGCTCAGGCGCTCGCGCAAGCAGGCGTGCAGTGGGCGCGACAGATTCTGTTCGAGGACGCGCGCACGACGAACATCGATACGCTCGCGGAACCGTGGGCGCTTCCGCTTCCGGCGACGCCCCTCGAGAACGGCTCCGTCGAGGGGCGCATTATCGACGCGCAGGGACTCCTGAACGTCAACAACCTCGTAAGCACCGACGTCGACGTCGCAGCGGAGCGCGCGCGCTTCGAGCGCCTGTTCGCGCGACTCGGATTGCCGGCCGCAGCGCTCGACGCGATAGCCGATTGGATCGATGCCGATAGCGCAACGCGTGGAAGCGGCGCGGAAGATGGCTGGTATGCGCAGCAACCCAATCCGATGCTCGCTGCCAACGCACCCGTCGTGCGCACGGCAGAAATGGCGCTTATCCGGGGAATGTCGCCTGCGGTCGTCACGGCATTGGCGCCTTACGTCATCGCACTGCCCGCTCCGACGAAGATCAATGTCAACACTGCGTCCGGCACGGTGCTGGCAGCGTCGGTGGACGGCCTCGATGCCACCGGATTGTCGGCGCTACTCGCGAGCCGAGCGCAGAAACCGTTCACAGGTGTCGCCGATTTCCGCACGCGGCTACCGCAGGGCGCAAGCATCGGGAGCGAAGCCGGATTCGACGTTGCCAGCCGCTATTTCCTGGTCACCGTCGTCGCACGGCAGGGTGACACGCGTGCACAAGCGCGGGCGCTCCTCGACCGCAGCAAAGGCGCGTGGCCCACGATCGTCTGGCAGACATTGGAGTGATGCGCAGAAGCAGCGCTCCGGTAAACTGCCTCGCATCGCCTCTTCTCACTTCCAATGAACACATTGCGCGTCTTGCTTGCGGCATCGCCGTCGCGATCGCGTCCAGCGCCATGGGCGCTGTTTGACGACGCAGGCCATTGCGTCCAGCGCGGCCATGATGCGTCCGGCGCGTGGCCCCGCAGTGAACGCCGCGAAGCCGTGCTCGCCGCCGATCTCGTGCGGATCATTGCGCTCAAGATTCCGCCGATGCCGCCGACACGGCTTGAGGCTGCCGCCGCGTTCGCGCTCGAGGACCAGCTCGCAACGGCAGCAGAGGCGCCGACGATCGCCGTGTCGGCACAAGAATCCGATGGGACTGTGCTGGCATGTATAGCGGCGCGCGATGCGATTGCCGCCGTGGTCGCGTGGGAACCGTCGTTCGATCGCATCATTGCCGAACCTGCGCTCGCGCCGATTCACACGGGATGGACGTGGTATGCGTCCGGCGCGGAAGGCGGATTCGTCCGCTGCTCTGATGGCAGTGCGTTCGCCGTGGGCTCGAAATCTGCGCCATCCGAATTGCCGCCGGAGCTCGTATCGGCGCTCAAGCAGACGGCGCACGCGGGCGCGAGTCCGCGCTCGGTCGGCGTTGCGCACGCCTGCGATGACGCGGCGCTCGCACGATGGACCCGCGAGCTGGGAATTCCGTTCGCCCGCGTCACTCCGTGGCGGTGGGACATTGCGACGCCGGAAGCGCTTGCGGTGGCGCCCGACATGCGCGTCGGCGAATTCGCGCAGGGACGGCCTCCACAACCGGCGCGAATCGCCCGGCTATTTCGTCCGGCGCTCGCTGTTGCGGCATTGGCGTTGCTGCTGCAGCTCGGCGCAACCGTCGTCGAATGGGCGTGGCTCAAGCTCGACGTTTGGCGCACGACGCGGGCGATCACGGCGCTCGCGCGCGAAGCAGGTCTTCCCGATACGGCATCGCCCGATGCCGCGGCAAGCGCGGTTGCGCGATGGCATGCCGACCTGCGTCATCGCGTTGGACAAGCGGCGCCATCCGATGCGCTGCCGCTGCTCGCTCGCGCTGCGCCGGCGCTGTCGTCGTTGCCGCCCAGCGCGGTGAAATCCGCAACGTATGCCGGTGGCGCGTGGACGATCGAACTTGGCGTTGTCGATGTCGGCGCACTCGCCGGCGTCGACAGCACACTGACCGGAGCCGGTGTCACGGCGCTGCAGGCGAAGACCGTCGGCGGCTATCGGATGCGCCTTTTTCTCGCACCATGAATGCCGCGACGCGAAGCCGATGGGTACCTTCTGGCCTCGCCGCCGCGTGGGATCGCGCGAGTCTTCGCGAACGTCGGCTTGCGCTTGTGGCCGCGGCAGCGGTCGTCATCGGATTGGGGTGGTTACTTTTGTGGCAACCACTCAAGACCGACGTCGAGCGTACGCGCGAAGAACGGGTTCGGGTCAACGCACTGCTTGCGCTCACGCGCGCGTCCTTCGATGAGGGTGCCGGCCTCGTACGCGCATCGCCGAAGGTCAACGCCGGCGATCCGCGCGGTGCGGTCGCACGCGCGTTTGCCGATCGCGGATTGCGGATCCCCGCCGGCGGCATCGACATGCGCGACAATCGCGTCCACGTCGTGCTGCCCGAAGTGCGCCTCGATGCACTCGTCGCTGCGCTCGACACGCTGGCGCGCGACGATGGATTGCGTCCGGTCGAGGCGTCGCTGACGGCGCGCGTGGAGCCGGGCACGCTGCGCGCTGAATTCTCATTCGCACGCTGATCGCGATCGATGAGGCGAATTTCGATCGCGGTACTGTGGCTACTTGTCGTTGCAATCGCGGCGTTGTTTGCTCTGGCGCCGGCGACTTGGGTAGACCGCCGGGTCGCAGCGATCAGCGAAGGCAAGATTCGGATCAATGATGCACAAGGGACCGTCTGGCGCGGCCACGGTGCGCTCGGCGATTCACGCGGCACCTGGCGTATTCCGATTGTGTGGCGCATCGCGCCACTGGCACTTGCGCGCGGCGCACTCGATATCGAATTCGACGCACCACCCGCAAGCGGCGGACCGCGCGGACGAGTCACGTTGGGAAACGGCTCCGTCGAGTTTCACAACGTCGAGTTGCGAGCACCGGCGGCGGCGCTGCGCACATTGGCTTCTTCCCCTCTTCCCGTCGAGCCAGGCGGCGAATGGATTCTGAGCTCGCCCACTTTTCGTTACGGCGAAAGCCGCCTCGAGGGTGTGATCGATATCCGCTGGGACCGAGCGCGGCTCGCGTCTAACGGCTCCGCGCTCGATATCGGGACGCTGACCGTGCATCTCATTCCGCAGGGCGTGGCGCTAGCCGGTACGCTCACCAACGTCGGCGGCGATGCGCGAATCGATGGCGACATTGCATTAGCATCGAATGGCGCGACGCTGCGCGCGAATATCGCGGCGGGTCTCGATGTGCCGCCGGACATCGCGCGCACGATCGCGATGCTTGGAACTCCCGACGCGAACGGTGTGGTTCACGTGCAATGGCATTTAGGAAAATGAGCATCGCGCGCTCGCGACCCGCATCGACGCTTGCGCGAAAGGCTGCCGGTCCGGGCGAAAGCGGTCCTTACGCCAGAGTGGCGAGCATCGACGCGATTCGCGCCATCGCCGTCATCGCAATGATCGCATATCACTTCTGTTTCGATCTCCGCTACTTCGGCGTGATCACTCCGGATCTCGAGCACGGACCCGTCTGGCTCGTCGCGCGAACCTTGATCCTGTCGTCGTTCCTGCTGCTGGCCGGCGTGAGCCTCGTCCTGGCCGACGCCAACAAAATGTCCGACGCGCGTTTTTGGCGCCATGTCGGCGCGATCGCCGGTTGCGCCGTGCTGGTCAGCGCGGCGAGTTACCTCATGTTTCCGCAGACGTTCATCTGGTTCGGCGTGCTGCATGCGATTGCCGTGACGCTGGTGATCGCACGCCCACTGGTTCATTTTCCGCGGACCGCCTTCTTGATCGGATGCGTCGTTATCGCCGCCGGAATCGCATTCTCACATCCGGTGTTCAACCAATTCGCGCTCGGATGGATCGGCTTCCTGACGGTGAAGCCGTACGCCGAAGATTACGTGCCGCTGTTTCCCTGGGCGGGCGTCGTGCTCTGCGGGATTGCCGTGGGACATGAGCTGGTTCGCAATCGCTTCGCTGTTCTCGCACCGATGGCCGCACCGCCGCGCTGGGTCGCATGGCTCGGGCGCCACACGCTCGCGATCTACATGCTGCACCAACCGATGTTGTTGGGCGTGCTGTGGGCCGTGCTTCATCGTCGCTGATGGCGGTCGACATATTCGATGCGCCGCTTCACCGAACTGTTCTTGGCGCTCGACGCGATGACCGGCACGCGGGACAAAGTTGATGCACTGGTGACCTATTTCGCGTCGGCGCCGCCCGACGATGCAGCGTGGGCCGCCTATTTCCTGACCGGTCGCAAGCTCAAGCGATTGGTCGGAACGCGCGATCTCGTCGGCGCCGCCATCGAGGCGACGGCCATTCCGGCCTGGCTCTTCGATGCATCCTACGAAGCGGTCGGCGATTTGGCCGAAACCATTGCGCTGCTGTTGCCGCAGCCGGCTCATCGCGACGAAGCAACCCTCACTGAATGGGTCGAGCGTGACCTGATGCCGCTCACGGGACTTCCCTCCGAAGACGTTCAGGCGCGGTTGCGCGCAGCGTGGAATCGGTTGGATCGCGATGGACGCTTCGTGCACGGCAAACTGATCACGGGTGCGTTCCGTGTCGGGGCAGCGCGACAGCTCGTCTACCGCGCACTAGCCGAGGCGGCGTCAGTGCCGGCGACCGAAGTCGCGCAGCGGCTGATGGGCGATTGGGCGCCGTCGATCCGTTTCTTCGACATGCTTCGCGGCATCGGCGATTACGCGGTTGCCGCCTCGCATCATCCCTATCCGTTTTTCCTGGCGCATCCGCTTGAGGAGGATCCCGCAACGCTCGGCGACATCGCGCTATGGCAAGCGGAATGGAAATGGGACGGTATTCGCGCGCAACTCGTTCGCCGCGGCGGCGCCGTCAGCTTGTGGTCGCGCGGCGAAGAGCTCGTCAATGGTGCGTTTCCCGACGTGGTCAGTGCAGCAACCGCATTGCCGGACGGTACTGTCATCGATGGCGAAATCCTTGCGTGGTCAACCGCCGACGACCGTCCATTCGAATTCGCCGCGTTGCAAAAGCGTCTCAATCGCAAAGCGCCGAGTCCGAAACTCATGCGCGACATTCCGGCCGTATTGATCGCATACGATTTGCTCGAGCAGGATGGGATCGATGTTCGGACGGCGCCGTTGAGCGAACGTCGTACGCGTCTCGCTGCACTATTGCCGCCCTCGTCGGCGATTCGGATCTCTCCGCTCTTATCCGCCATCGATTGGCCGGCGTTGTCGGCGCTGCGCGCTCGCTCGCGCGAATTTCACGCGGAAGGTGTGATGCTCAAAAAGCTCGATTCCGCCTACGGCGTCGGTCGGGTTCGCGGTCCGTGGTGGAAATGGAAGATCGACCCGTACAGCGTCGATGCCGTCATGATCTATGCGCAGGCGGGCCATGGACGTCGCGCATCGCTCTTCACCGATTACACGTTCGCGGTATGGAGCGGCGGTGAGCTCGTTCCATTCGCGAAAGCGTATTCGGGCTTATCCGATGCCGAAATCCGGGATGTCGACGCTTGGGTGCGCGCCCATACGGTCGAGCGGTTCGGGCCTGTCAGAAGGGTCGAACCGCAACTCGTCTTCGAGCTCGCGTTCGAGGCGATTCAGGCGTCAACCCGGCACAAGAGCGGTGTCGCCGTACGCTTTCCACGCATTCTGCGCTGGCGCACGGACAAGCCCGCTGCAGAAGCCGACACGCTCGACCATTTGAAAAGCCTCGCGGCGGGACGCGTGCCGTGAGGGATTGGGCAGCCGGTGCGCTTGCCGTATAATTCATCGCTTACAGGCGCGTAGCTCAGCTGGTTAGAGCACCACCTTGACATGGTGGGGGTCGTTGGTTCGAGTCCAATCGCGCCTACCATGTTTCCAGAAATCGACACGACGACGGATCGCGAAAGGGACTGGGTTATGACACCGCGAACGCGCACGGAGACGCTCTAACCGCGAGCGAGTTCGCACGCCACGTCGTCCATTGCTTCTGACGAAAAAAGTGCGGCCCGCCCGCACTTTTTTGTTTTCAGGAGCTTCGCCATGCCCAATATTCGTTTACCCGACGGCGCCATCAAGACCTTCGACGCGCCGGTTTCGGTTGCCGACGTCGCGTCATCGATCGGCCCAGGTCTTGCCAAGGCGGCGCTGGCCGGAAAAGTCGACGGCAAAATCGTCGACACGTCCTATGTCATCGATCATGACACCGCCGTCGCGATCGTTACGGACAAGGATCCCGAAGGGCTCGATGTGCTGCGGCATTCGACCGCGCATTTGCTCGCTTACGCCGTCAAGGAGCTTTTTCCCGACGCGCAGGTGACGATCGGCCCGGTGATCGAAGATGGCTTTTATTACGACTTCTCGTACAAGCGTCCCTTCACGCCGGAAGATCTGGCCGCGATCGAGAAAAAGATGGCCGAGCTCGCGCAGAAGAACGAGCCCGTCGTGCGCTCGTTGTTGCCGCGCGATGACGCGGTCAAATTGTTCGAAGGCATCGGCGAGCACTACAAGGCCGAGATCATCGCGTCGATTCCATCGAACGAGCCGATCTCGCTCTACACCGAAGGGCGCTTCACCGATTTGTGCCGCGGCCCGCACGTGCCATCGACCGGGAAGCTCAAGGTCTTCAAGCTGATGAAGGTCGCCGGTGCGTATTGGCGCGGCGATTCACGCAACGAAATGCTGCAGCGGATATACGGCACCGCGTGGGCAAAAAAAGAGGACCAGGACGCCTATCTGCGGCGGATCGAGGAAGCTGAAAAGCGCGACCATCGCAAGCTCGGCCGGCAGCTCGATCTTTTCCATCAGGAGGACATCGCGCCCGGGCTCGTGTTTTGGCATCCGAAAGGCTGGACGCTCTGGCAGCAAGTCGAGCAGTACATGCGCCGCGTCTATCAGGACAACGGTTATCTCGAAGTGCGCGCCCCGCAGATCCTCGACCGCGCGTTGTGGGAAAAATCGGGGCATTGGGAAAACTTCAAAGAGAACATGTTCACGACGGAGTCCGAGAAGCGCGACTTCGCCGTGAAGCCGATGAACTGTCCCGGGCATGTGCTGATCTTCAATTCCGATCTGCGCAGTTATCGAGAGCTGCCGCTCCGCTACGGCGAATTCGGCGCATGTCATCGCAACGAGCCATCAGGCGCATTGCACGGACTCATGCGCGTGCGCGGCTTCACGCAGGACGACGGCCACATCTTCTGCACCGAAGAGCAGATTCAGCCGGAATGCACGGCGTTCAATCAGCTGGCGCTCGACGTCTATCACGCCTTCGGTTTTGCCGACGTCGTCATCAAGCTCGCCTTACGACCGGAAAAACGCCTGGGCGAGGACTCCGCATGGGATCGCGCCGAGAATGCGCTCCGCGACGCGTTACGCGCCTGCAACGTCCAATGGACCGAATTGCCAGGCGAAGGCGCGTTCTACGGCCCGAAGATCGAGTACCACTTGAAGGATTCGATCGGCCGGTCGTGGCAGTGCGGAACGATGCAGGTCGACTTCCAGATGCCCGCACGGCTTGGCGCCGAATACGTCGCTGCCGACGACATGCGCAAGGTCCCGGTGATGCTGCATCGCGCGATCGTGGGCTCGCTGGAACGCTTCATCGGCATCCTGATCGAACACTATGCCGGCGCATTGCCATTGTGGCTCGCGCCGCTGCAGGCCGTCGTGCTCACGATCACCGATCGGCAGGCCGCGTACGCGGAACGCGTCGCCGGCGCGTTGAGGGCGGCCGGTTTCCGCGTCACAGCCGATTTGCGCAACGAGAAAATTACCTATAAAATTCGAGAACATAGCCTGCAGAAGTTGCCGTACCAATTGATCGTCGGCGACAAGGAGCTGGAGGCTAACTCAGTGGCCGTGCGTACCCGCGGCGGCGAGGATCTCGGAAGTATGTCCCTGGATGCCTTGCTGGCGCGCCTCCGCGAGGAGGCGGCGGGGCATGGCCGTTTTTTGTCCGCATAGGAGAATCGACACTGGCCCTGGAAAAGCAGCAACGGATTAATGGTGAGATCACGTCCCCCGAGATTCGCTTGGTGGGGGTCGAAGGTGAGCAGCTCGGAGTTGTCAGCTTAGCGGACGCCGTAACGAGGGCCGAAGCGGCGGAGCTTGATCTGGTTGAAATTGCACCGACGGCCAAGCCGCCGGTGTGCCGAATCATGGATTTCGGCAAGTTCAAGTACCGCGAAGCGAAGAAGCAGCACGAGGCGAAGCTCAAGCTGAAGCAGATCCAGGTCAAGGAAGTCAAATTCCGGCCCGGAACTGACGAAGGCGACTACAAGATCAAGCTCCGAAACCTGATCCGATTTCTCGGCGAAGGCGACAAGGCGAAGATCACGTTGCGTTTTCGCGGCCGCGAGATGGCGCACCAGGAGTTCGGCGTGCGCTTGCTCGAAAGGGTGCGAAACGATCTGGAGCCGTACAGCGTCGTCGAATCGTTCCCCAGAATGGAAGGCCGGCAGATGGTGATGCTGCTGGCCCCTAAGAAGACGTTACCGAAGCATCACTCGAACAAGCCTGAGGACGGTAAGCCGCAAGGCAAGGAAGCCTCTCCCCCCGCCGCCAAGGCGCACGAGAGCACCGCCGTGGGCAGCAAATAAGGACAGTGCATCATGCCGAAGATGAAAACGAAGTCGGGCGCGAAAAAGCGCTTTCGCGTGCGCGGAAGTGGCTCGGTCAAGCGCTCGCAGGCGTTCAAGCGCCATATCCTGACCAAGAAGTCGACCAAGAACAAACGGCAGCTTCGCGGCTCGACCGGCGTGCACGCAACCAATGCCGCCTCGGTCGCAGCGATGCTCCCTTACGCGTAGAGGAGCGACACCATGCCAAGAGTCAAACGTGGCGTGACCGCCCGCGCGCGGCACAAGAAGGTGCTCGCGCAGTCGAAGGGCTACCGCGGCCGCCGGAGCAACGTCTACAAGATCGCGAAGCAAGCGGTCATGAAGGCGGGGCAGTACCAATACCGTGACCGTCGACAACGCAAGCGCGAGTTTCGTGTGCTGTGGATCGCGCGTATCAACGCCGCGGTACGCGAGCTCGGTCTGTCGTACAGCACATTTATCAACGGATTGAAGAAAGCTGCGATCGACATCGATCGTAAAGTGCTTGCCGATCTTGCCGTCCATGACAAGGCTGCATTTACGAAGATCGCGGAGCAGGCAAAGGCCTCCTTGACCTGATCCAGCGATCGAACCAAAAAGGGGAGGCGCGAAACCGCCTCCCTTTTTTTCGGGGATTGATTTCGTATGCAAGCGAATGAGCTCGACCGCATCGTGACAACCGCGCTCGCGGAATTCGCGCAGTGCGACGATCCCGCGTCGCTGGAAAACGCCAAGGCCCGCTATCTCGGCAAGACGGGCGCGCTGACCGAGCAACTGAAAGCGCTCTCCAAACTGCCTGCCGCTGAGCGCCCTGCTGTCGGCGCGCAAATCAACGATGCCAAAGGAAAGCTCGAAGCCGCGTTGAATGCGCGGCGCGCGGCGCTTGCCGACGCGAAGCTCGAGCGCGTGCTCGCCGCCGAAGCGCTTGATGTGACGCTGCCCGGGCGCGGTCTCGGAATCGGCGGACTCCATCCGCTGACGCGCACGCTCGATCGCCTCGAGTCACTCTTCCGCACGCTGGGTTTCGAAGTCGCCGACGGTCCGGAGATCGAAGACGATTTCCACAATTTCACTGCGCTCAACACGCCGGAGAATCATCCGGCGCGCTCGATGCAGGACACGTTCTACGTCGAAGGCGGCATGGTCTTGCGCACGCAGACATCGCCGATCCAGATTCGCTACATGGAAACGCACGCCCCGCCGATCAAGATCATCGCACCCGGCCGCGTGTACCGCGTCGACAGCGACGCGACACATTCGCCGATGTTCCATCAGGTCGAAGGGCTGTGGATCGACCACGACGTGACGTTTGCAGATCTCAAAAGCGTGCTGACCGAATTCCTGCATTGCTTTTTCGAACGCGACGACATTCGCATCCGCTTTCGGCCGTCGTTCTTTCCCTTCACCGAGCCCTCCGCCGAGATCGACATGGCGTTCGGGACAGGCGAGTGGCTCGAGCTAGCGGGATCCGGCCAGGTTCATCCGAACGTGTTGCGCGCCGTCGGTCTCGATCCGGAGACGTGGCAGGGATTCGCCTTCGGCATGGGCGCCGATCGCCTTGCGATGCTGCGTTATGGCGTTGACGATTTGCGACTGTTTTTCGAGAACGATTTGCGCTTTCTCGCGCAGTTCGCGTAGGTCGACGATGCGCTTCTCCGAACAATGGCTCCGCACGTATGTCGACCCGCCGTTGTCGACGCGTGAGCTTGCCGAGAAGCTCACGATGGCGGGCCTCGAAGTCGAGGAGCTTGCGCCGACTGCACCGCCGTTCTCAGGCGTTGTCGTCGGTCGCATCGAATCCATCGCGTCGCATCCCAACGCCGATCGATTGCGCGTTTGTTCCGTTGACGTCGGCGACCGCGAGCCGGTGCAAATCGTCTGCGGCGCGCCCAATGCCGCTGTCGGCATGCTCGCGCCGTGTGCGCTTGAGGGCGCGATGCTCCCTGGCGGTCTCACGATCGCTCGGCAAGTGACGCGCGGTGTCGAGTCGCACGGCATGTTGTGCTCGGCGCGTGAGCTTGGACTCAGTGATGACGCGGCTGGATTGCTCGATCTTGGCGCTGCCAATGCGCCGGGTACCGATTTACGTGCCGCGCTCGCGTTGGACGATACGCTGTTCACACTCAAGCTGACGCCGAATCGCGCGGACTGCCTCTCGCTTGTGGGGGTTGCGCGCGAAGTTGCCGCGGTCACCGGCGCGCCGCTGTCGCTTCCTGTCGTCTCGCCGACGTCCATCTCGAGCGACGCCAATCGTGCGCTACGCGTCGAAGACACCGTGGCTTGCCCGCGGTTCGTCGCGCGATTGATCGACGGCATCGATGCAATGGCACGAACGCCAGCATGGATGAAACGGAGGCTAGAGCGCAGCGGCATCCGCCCAATTTCCGCGGTTGTCGACGTCACCAACTACGTGATGCTCGAGCTGGGCCAGCCGCTGCACGCCTACGATGATCGCTTGCTCGAGGGCGCTGTTGTCGTTCGTTTCGCGCGCGACGGCGAAACGCTGACTTTGTTGAACGGTCAAGTGCTAAAGCTCGACGCAGATATGTTGCTTGTGTGCGACGAGAAGAAGCCCTTGGGGCTCGCGGGCATCATGGGCGGCGAGCACTCCGGCATCGCCCACGACACGACGCGCGTTTATCTCGAAGGGGCGTTCTGGAATCCCGTCGTTATCCAAGGCAAGATGAAGCGATTGGGATTCATCAGTGATGCCGGCCATCGCTTCGAGCGTGGCGTCGACTTTGACGGTTGCGCGCGTGCCGTTGAACGTGCGACGCAACTGATCATCGAAATTTGCGGCGGCACAGCGGGTCCGCTCATCGATCGGAGCGGAACGTTGCCTTCGCGCGATGCCGTCCGTGTGCGACCCGCGCGCGTGACTCGACTGCTTGGCGTTTCAATCGATGAAAACACGATTGCCGAGACATTTGCGCGTCTCGGCTTCGCGTACGAAAAAGACGGCGACGATTTCATCGTGACCCCGCCGTCGTACCGCTTCGACCTCTCGCTCGAGGAAGACTTCATCGAAGAGATCGTGCGCATGTACGGCTATGAGCGCATTCCCGCAACGCCGGCTGCGCATGTTCAACGCATGCTGCCGAGCGCCGAAGCGCAGCGCACGCCTACCGCAATTAAAACGCGGCTCGTTGCGCGCGATTGGCAGGAAGTGATCACGTTCACTTTCGTGTCGTCGGTTACGGAGGCATTGCTCGCACCGAATGCCGCGAAGAATGGCGCTGCGATCCGCGTGCTGAATCCGATTGCCGCGCATCTCGACGTGTTGCGTACGACGCTGTTACCGGGTCTGTTGGAAACGCTGCGCACGAATGTGAGCCGCAAAGCGCCGCGTGTTCGGATCTTCGAAATCGGCCGCGTGTTTCGCCATGCCGATCCCGGTTATGCGCAGCCGATTCGCGTCGGAGGACTCGCATACGGCGATGCGCTGCGCGAGCAATGGGGGTCGCCCGCACATCGCGTCGACATCTTCGATATCAAGGCGGATGTCGAAGCGCTCGCCGCGCCGCGACGTGTGACGACGGCCCCGGATTCGTTGCCATGGTTGCATCCGGCCCGCAGCGCTCGCGTGCTGATCGACGGGGTGTCGTGCGGTTTCTTAGGCGAGCTCCATCCGCGATTGCTGCCGCATTTCGAGCTTGCGTTTTCGCCCGTTGTTTTCGAGCTCGATCTCGAGCCGCTGCTTGACGTGTCACTGCCGGCGGCGAAGGCGGTATCGAAGTTTCCACCGGTTCGCCGCGACATGGCGGTCGTCGTGGACGAAGGCATTTCTGTGCAAGCGATTCTGGATACGCTCGATGCCGCGAAGCCCCCGTATGTCGAACGGATCGAGCCATTTGACCTCTATCGGGGAGCCCGATTGTCATCCGGCAAGAAAAGCCTTGCGATTCTTGTGCTTATGCAGGATACTGAACGTACTTTGACCGACGCCGACATTGATTCCGCGATGAGCATTTTGCTTGGGGCATTGCGCGATCGTTTCGGCGCAACGTTACGCGAATAGGGTCTTTCGATGACGCTCACCAAAGCCGAACTGGCCGACCTGCTGTTCGAGCAGCTCGGCCTCAACAAGCGCGAAGCCAAGGACATGGTGGAACGTTTTTTCGAGGAAATCCGCACGGCGCTGGAAGATGGACACAGCGTCAAGCTCTCCGGCTTCGGTAACTTCCAGTTGCGCGAAAAACCCCAACGGCCTGGCCGCAATCCGAAGACGGGTGAAGAGATTCCCATCACGGCACGTCGCGTCGTCACGTTTCACGCGAGCCAAAAACTAAAGGCGATGGTTGAAGCAAAGAGCCATGCCGGACTCAAGCCGAACTAAAACTGAACTCCCGCCGATTCCCGCCAAACGTTATTTCACGATTGGCGAGGTGAGCGAGCTCTGTGCGGTCAAGCCGCACGTGCTTCGTTACTGGGAGCAGGAATTCGCGCAGCTAAAGCCCGTCAAACGGCGCGGCAACCGCCGTTACTATCAACACCACGAGGTGCTGTTGATCCGGCGCATTCGTGATTTGCTCTACGAACAGGGTTTCACGATCAACGGCGCACGCCATCGTCTCGAAACCGAGACATCCGAACCGCGCGCCGCATCGCGCGCGACGCCGACGTTAGCCACATCTCTCATGCCGCCGACTTCAATGGCGCCCTCCGCATTGCGGCAGGAGCTCGAGGAAATCCGGCAATTGCTCGGCCCGGCTGCGTAACTGCGGCGCGTATAATCCGCAAGGCGCTTCAAGAACGTAGCGAGCAGCCTCGAGCGCGCGAAGGCCCGCAGCGAGTCCCGAGACAGTACATGGACGTACGGCGAGGGACGAGCGAGGACATGACAAAGCGATCGGGGCGCACAGCAGTTTTGGAAGCGCCTTGCCGGCCGGTCGGGGCGTAGCGCAGCCTGGTAGCGCACCTGCATGGGGTGCAGGGGGTCGAAGGTTCAAATCCTTTCGCCCCGACCATAATCAATGACTTACGCCCGTCCGAATCGGTGCGTGGCTAAGAAAACAGCGATTGGCTAAGAACAGAGCGGTTTTCAGCGCACGAGTCTGCCTGCAAGTGAAGGATGGCGCGCGCAACGGCGGGCGCACCCTCCCGAAAATACACGAGCACATGGCCACGGACCCGCTCGTCGGATGGGCGTGGCACCCGGGC
>DASPYC010000099.1:0-2134 GCA_035636955.1 Casimicrobiaceae bacterium | reverse complement strand
GGCCCGTGCGCGTGGCAACCGATGAACAGGGTCGCCTCATCGCGCTACGCTTTATCGCCGGCAGCGGCGAGCTCCTCGAGATTGCGCGCCAGGGCGATACGTTCGCTGCGCACAGCGCGCCTCCTGCGATGGAAACGCGGCTCACGTTGCGTGGCGGCGAGATCCGCTCATCGCTGTTCAGCGCGGCAGACGACGTTGGTCTTCCCGATTCGATTACGCTCGCACTCTCGGATGTCTTCGCCGGCGACATCGATTTCTATCATGACTTACGTCGGGGCGACCGCTTCAGCGTTCTCTATGAAACACGCTACGTCGATGGCGAAGCCACCGACGTCGGGCGCATTGTTGCAGCGGAGTTCATCAATCACGGTACGACGTATCGGGCGTTTCTGTGGCAGGCACCCGACGGCGGCGAAGGTTATTACGCCCAAGACGGCAAGAGCACGCGCAAAGCATTCCTGCTCTCGCCGATGGAGTTTTCGCGGATCACGTCAGGGTTCACCGCCGCACGCTTCAATCCGTTTCTGCAGAGCATGCGCGCGCACCGCGGCATCGATTTCGCCGCGCCAATGGGAACGCCGATCCGCACGACCGGAGACGGAGTCGTCACGTTCGCCGGCGTGCAAAACGGTTACGGCAACGTCATCATGATTGAGCATGCAGGCGCATATTCGACCGTCTACGCGCATTTGTCGCGCTTTGCGGCGGAGACAAAAACCGGAGCGCACGTGCGGCAGGGCGAGACGATCGGCTACGTCGGCCAGACCGGCTGGGCGACAGGACCGCACTTGCATTACGAATTTCGCGTTGGCGGCGAGCCGCGCAACCCGTTGGCAATCGATTTGCCGACTGCGCTTCCCGTTGCAACGGACGACCGTCCCGCATTCATGTCCGCGATCGCCCCGCTCGTCACGGAGCTGCAGGTCGCTCACGCTGCACCGGGATCGCGGATCGCAGCCTCCGACTAGTCGGGCGACTTCACGACAGTGCCCATGGCCCGCGAGCTGTTTGCCGGCGTCATGTCCGGCACGAGCCTCGATGGTATCGATGCCGTCGTCGCCGACTTTGCGCCGGCAAGCGGCATCGCTTGCGAAACGCTTGGCGCTGCGCATGTTGGATTGCCGACAATGTTGCGCGACGAGTTATTGGCTCTGCAAACGCCGGGCGCAAACGAGCTTGCACGCGCCGGTTCGGCCGCCAACATGCTGGCGGAGCTCTATGCCGACGCCATTCGCCGCGCGCTCGCGAGCGCCAAGCTCGATAAGAAGCAAATCATCGCGGTCGGCGTACACGGACAGACGCTGCGGCATCGTCCTGAGCGCGGCTTCACGCTGCAGCTCAACAATCCGGCGCGGGTAGCCGAACGCGCGGAGATTGCAGTCGTCGCCGATTTTCGCAGTCGCGATGTAGCGGCGGGTGGACAGGGCGCACCGCTGGTGCCGGGATTCCACGCCGCGCTTTTTCGCGATCGAAAACGGCATCGCGTGATCGTCAATATCGGTGGCATCGCCAACATCACCGATCTGCCGCCCTCGGGCGACGTGAACGGCTTCGACACAGGTCCGGGAAACGTGCTTCTCGACTTGTGGTGCGCGCGTAACCGCGGCGATCCGTTCGACGCAGGTGGCGCATGGGCAGCCACGGGTAAAGTCAACGACGCGCTGCTGACGGCGCTGCTCGCCGAGCCGTTTTTTACCGCCAAGCCGCCGAAGAGCACGCATCGCGACAAGTTCAATCTGTCCTGGTTGGAAGAGCGACTTGCCGCCGCGAACTGGAAGGGCGAGGCCGACGATGTGCAGGCAACGCTCGTGGCATTGACCGCGCGCACGATCGCCGATGCGATCCGGAAACAGGCGCCGCAGTCGCTCGACGTTCTGGTGTGCGGCGGCGGCGGGCGCAATGCGACGCTGATGAACGCACTCACGCGCGAGCTCGCACCCCGTCGCGTCGCGACAACGGCCGACGAAGGCGTGCCCGTCGAGCACGTCGAAGCGCTCGCATTCGCGTGGCTGGCGCGCGAAACGCTCGCCGGCCGCCCGGGCAACTTGGCGTCGGTCACCGGCGCCGCGGGCCCGCGCGTTCTCGGCGCGATCTATCCGCGTTGATCTTTCTTTTTCGAAGCGGGGTGAGCCGC
>DASPYC010000098.1:0-5405 GCA_035636955.1 Casimicrobiaceae bacterium | reverse complement strand
GGACGCTGACACACGCCGGAAGGCCCGTCGAGCTCTCGGCTCGCGAATTCGCGTTACTCGCCGCCCTGCTGGAGCGTCCGGGCGCTGCGCTGTCCAAAGGCCAACTCGAAGAACGGATCTACCGCTGGGGTGAGGAAGTCGAGAGCAACGCAGTCGAAGTTCACGTCCACCATTTGCGTAAGAAGCTGGGCGCCGACACGATCCGAACGATCCGCGGCGTCGGCTACGCGTTGGCATAGCGCGGCCAAACGATGAAATCCATCCGCCGCGCGCTTCTCTTCTCGCTGCTGGCGGGACTCGCCGCGATCGGCGTACTGGCAAGCGCGGCGACGTATGTTGCCGCCCGTCACGAGATCGGCGAGCTGCTCGATTTGCAATTGAAGCAACTTGCCAATTCCACGCGCATCGACGAGCTGTTGCGCGGACACCAGCCAAGCTTCGATCCGCGAGCCGCTCCGAACGTTGAAGGCGTCACCGAGCTGGTCACGCAGATTTGGGATCGCGATGGCGTGCTCGTTTACTGGTCGCGTCCCGGCACCGGCTTGCCCGTTCCCGTTACGCCCGGCTACGCCACTGTCCATGTCGATAACCGCGATTGGCGCGTCTACACGCTTGTGCAAGGCACGCACGCGCTGCAGGTCGCACAAGCCGAGGATGAGCGTGAAGCGATCGCGACCAAGACGGCGCTTCGCACGCTGCTGCCGTTCGTCGTGCTGATTCCGGTATTCGGCTTGATGATCTGGTTCGCTGTCGGCCGCGGTCTCCGGCCGCTGTTCGCGATGTCGCAGGCTGTTGCGAAGCGTCAACCCGACGCGCTCGCGCCTCTGGCCGAGCGCAATCTGCCGCAGGAATTGCAACCGCTTGCCGGAAGCCTGAACGCGCTCCTCGCGCGTCTTGATTCAGCGCTCGGCGCGCAACGTCGCTTCACTGCCGACGCCGCGCACGAGCTTCGCACACCGCTTGCCGCACTCAAGCTGCAGCTGGACGTCGCTCGCCGAGCGAATGATCAGCCGTCGCGCGTCGCGGCCTACGATGATCTCGACGCCGGGGTCCAGCGTGCCGCGCATCTCGTCGATCAGTTGCTGACGCTGGCGCGGATCGAGCCCGAAGCGCTGGCGACACGCGCCGTCGATTGCGATCTTGCCGCGATTGCGAAGGAGGCGATCGTCGCACGCGGCGCGTTGGCAGCGACAAAACATATCGACCTCGGGCTCGCGCGCGAAACGCCTGTGCGCGTGCGCGGGGATCCTGCGAGTCTCGCGATCCTGCTGTCCAATTTGCTCGACAACGCGCTCCGCTACACGCCGGAGGGTGGCAAGATCGACGTCGCGCTCGACAACGATGACGGACGCGCCATCTTAACGGTCATCGACAATGGGCCGGGCATTCCACCGGAGGAGCGCGTGCGGGTATTCGATCGCTTCTTCCGCGGCGACGACCGCGAGCCCGGAAGCGGACTTGGACTCTCGATCGTCAAGAGGATTGCCGATGCGCATCACGCGGCGATCGAGCTGGGTGCGCCGGAGCAAGGTTGCGGTCTCGTCGTCACCGTGCAGTTTCCGGAGTCCGTCGAGGTGAAAGCGACCTAACCGTGCTTCAGAGCTGCGAGAATTTCGGCGCTGGCCGATGCACCGATTCGATTGGCGCCCGCTTCGATCATCGCCAACGCATCCGCGAGGGTGCGAATTCCGCCGGACGCTTTCACGCCGAAAGCGGGCCCGACGCTGGCGCGGAGCAACCGCACGTCGGCAACGGTCGCACCGCCGGAGGCGTGGAAACCCGTTGACGTTTTCACGAAAGCCGCGCCGGCATCTCGGGTTAATTGGCATCCAGCCTTTTTCTCCGCGTCCGTTAGGACTGTTGCTTCCAGAATAACCTTGACCGGGACTCCGGGAACAGCGCGTACGACGGCCTCGATGTCGCGGCCGACCGTGACGGTGTCGCCGCTCTTGAGCGCACCGATATTCAGCACCATGTCGATTTCATGCGCACCGTCGCCGTGCGCAGCGGCTGCGCCGCGTGCCTTGACGTCCGAGCGATCGCAGCCGTGCGGAAACCCGACGACGGTGACGATTCGAGCGTTGGTATCGGCAAGCAATTGCGCCGCACGCGCGACCCAGCAGGGCTGCACGCAATAGAAGGCGATTTTCCACCGGCGGACCACGTCCGCGCCCGCGCGGATGTCGCCGTCGGACGACTCGGGCTTCAACACCGAATGATCGATCAGGCGGGTGAGCTCGGAACGCGTCACGGCGAGCCTTTCTGCATACGTGCGCGTTCGATGCGTCCTGCAAGGTACGCGTCGAGCGCTGCGGGCTCGGCAAATTCGGGGGTCGTGTCGGGGACGCCGAGGAAATACACGACAAGCTGCGGCACATCGGCCTGTGCATCGGCTCCCGAACTGAAAAACCGGAATTCGGTTCGCGGAAGATCCGCGAAGCTCGAGCGCGGCACGCGGAGGTCGACGGCGCGATCGACCTTCGTCGCCGCGAGGCGCGTTTGTCTGCTCTGTGTGAAGGGATCGATTCCAACGGCTGCCGCCATCGCATAGACGCCTGGATCGGTGGCGATGCGAATGACGACGGTCGTCGCGGATTCATTGGCGCCGCGCAATACGCCCCAAGCGAGCGCCACGCCGCCTGCGGCATAGGCATCGCCACTCCCATGCACTTCCCGCGGCAGATCGGCAGCGAATGCGTCATCGCCGACATGCCCTGCGATGACAAGCGCTGCAACGTAGAAGGCAACCATTCCGAGCAAACGGGCAGCGATCACGTCGCGCTCTCCGGCGATGCGCGAAGGACAACCACCGCATCCTCAGCGAACGAAAGGGCAACGGCGGTTCCCGCCGCGAGCGGCGTCGTGGGTCCGGCGTTGTACCGAGCGACCTGCAACGTCTCGTTGCCGCAGCGGACGAGATACTCGACCTTGTCGCCGAGGAATACGCTCGACAGCACCGTTGCCGGCAGCGCGCCTGGAACACTTGTTTGCGCAATCTCGATCGCTTCGGGACGCAGCGCGATCCGCACCGGATCGCCGGCGGCAAGATCGGACGGGCCCGTACGAGCAATGACCGCGCAGCCGAGCGCAGCAATCGTCGCTGATTTGCCATTCATGGATTGAACGACGCCGGCGATAAGGTTCACGCGCCCGACGAATTGCGCGACGAATTCCGTTGCGGGACGGTGATACAAATCTTCGGCCGTGCCCTCCTGGACGACGCTGCCCTGGTTCATCACCGCGATCCGATCGGAGACCGCCATCGCTTCTTCCTGATCGTGCGTGACATAAATCGTCGTGATCGACAGCCGGCGCTGCAGGTCGTGGATTTCGTGGCGCATCTGAACGCGCAACTTGGCGTCGAGGTTCGACAGCGGCTCGTCGAACAGCAGCACGCGCGGCCGAATCACGATCGCACGCGCCAGTGCAACACGTTGTTGCTCGCCACCGGAAAGCTGCGCGGGAAACTGCTGCTCGTGTCCGGCGAGGCCCACCAATGCGAGCACGTCGCCGACAGCGCGGGCGATCGCGCCTTCGGGCTCTCCCCGAACACGCAGTCCATAGGCGACATTCTCGAAGATCGACAGGTGCGGAAACAGCGCGTAGTTCTGGAAGACGAAGCCGATGTTGCGCCGATTTGCGGGAACGTCCGTGACATCGTCACTCCCGAAACGGATACGTCCGGCATCGGGTCGCTCAAACCCTGCGATCATCCGTAGCGTCGTCGTCTTGCCGCAACCGGAGGGCCCGAGTAGCGTGAGAAATTCGCCGGGCTGCACACGCAGCGTGACATCGCGCGCCGCATAGACTTCGCCTTTCACGCGATGCGCGAAGCGCTTCGACACGCGCTCGACATCGACACCGATCGCGGTACTTGGCACCTTCACCCTCCGAAAAGGCTCACGGCCGGCGCCCCCGGCGCGCGGAATACGCGGAGGACCCGGCTGATGCCCGCGACCACGACAAACACGATGATCACCACCAGCACCGAAAATGCGGCCGCAGGCCCGAGCGAAAGCTCGGTGATGTCCTCCAGAATCTTCACCGTGATGAGCGTCCAGCTGATCGATACCAGAAAAATCGTGGCGCTGATCGCGGTCATCGATCGTACGAACACGATACCGAGGCCGGCGAAGAACGCCGGCATGATCAACGGCAGTGTGACCCGACGAAACGTCGTGCCGCTGCGCGCGCCCAATCCTTGCGACGCTTCCTCGAGGCTCGGGTCGATTTGCTGCAGCAACGCGACGGTTGCGCGAATACCCGTCGGGCCGTAGCGGAACACATAGCAGGCGATGATGATCAGCGCGGTGCCGGTCAACACCAACGGTGGATCGTTGAACGCGATCAAGTAAGCGATGCCGACGATCGTGCCCGGCAGCGCGTAGTTCATCATCGACACCGCCTCCATCGTGCGGCGCCCCGGAAAGCGGTGTCGCGTGACCAGATAGCCAAGCAGGATCCCGTAGAGGCCGCCGAGCGGCATGCTGAAACCGGCGATGATCAGCGTGTCGCGTATCGCGTTCCAGCCGTCGGTGAAAATCACGCGATAGTGCGCAAGCGTAAGCGTGTGGTTCGCGCCCAGTGCGACGACCAGCGACGCGTACACCAGCAGTGCATAGAAATAGGCGACGACAAGCGTGATCGATATCACGGAAGCTATCAATGCCGCGCGACCGCCGGGCGAGACGCTGTCGAACGGCGTCTGCCCCGCCCCCTTGCCGGTGATCGTCACGTAAAAACGGCGGCTCACCCAATATCGCTGCAGCAAAAACACAACGAGCGCCGGCACGAGCAAGGCGAACGACAGTGCCGCGCCCCCGCGCAGATCGAAAAGGCCGGTGATCTGCAGGTAAGCTTGCGTCGGCAGCACGGGAAAGCTATTGCCCGCGAGAATCAGCGGCGTTGCGAAATCGGCAAGCGATGCCGCGAATAGCAACAAGAAAGCGTTGGCGATCCCGGGCACGGTCAGCGGCAGCGTTACCGTGCGAAAGACGCGCCAGCGCGACGCGCCAAGGCTTTGCGCCATGCCTTCGATGTTGGAATCGATCGCGGCCAGGATGGGACGCAGTGTCAGATAGGCGATCGGAAAATACGTGAGCGCTTCGGAAAACAGCGTCGCGCCCAAGCCATACACGGTGAAGCCTTTCACGCCGAACACGCCATACGTGACGAGCCCGCGCGGTCCGAACGAAAAGATCATCGCAATGGCGGTCGTGAACGGAGGCGAGACGAGCGGCAGCAGCACGCTCAAGTCGATCACAGTCACCGCTGCGCGCGGAAGCCGGCAGCGCGTCGCCGTAAATGCAAACAGGAATCCCGCCAGCGTGCCCACCGTCCCGACGACAAACGCGAGCAGCAAACTGTTCCAAAAGGCGCGGAGCTGGTTTCGATCGGTCAAAAGC
>DASPYC010000097.1:0-3035 GCA_035636955.1 Casimicrobiaceae bacterium | reverse complement strand
GGCCGCGGCTTGACTGAGCTTGCGCAACAGGCCGGACAACAGCTGCTGCAAGCGGGCGGCTCGCCGCGGGACGTGGAGCCTACGGCGCAACTTGCCGCGCTGGCGCAGCGGATCACGAAGAACGTCGGGACGCTCACTTCGGCCGATGACGTCGATCCGGACATCGCGGCCTCGCTCAACAAGGATATGGCGGCGTTTCGCGAAACGCTGGCTTCGATGTCACGGACCGCCGACGCGCTACGCCAGAGCGGCGGTCGCGGCGACGACGCACGCGCAACGCTCGCCGAGATTTCGAAACGCGCCACCAAGCTAGATGCCGGCGTAGCTGCAATCGTTTCAAACGCGCAGCGTCTCGGCGTTGCGAAGCAGGCGGTTCGCACGATCAACGCCGAAGGTGAACCGCTCTACACCGACACGACGAAGCTTGTCGGGAGTTTCGAAGGCAGCGGGAAAACGCACGTGGTCACGTTCTGGGCGGCGATCATCTTCGGGGCGCTTGCCATTGCGTGCCTCGTGCTGCTCGGATTCATCGCGCGCGAGGACGCTCGCGGACGCGCGCATGAGAGCGAAGGCGAGAACAAGCGCAATCAGGAAGCGATTCTCCGGCTCTTGAACGAAATGGGTAATCTGGCGGACGGCGACCTGACCGTCCAGGCCTCGGTGACCGAAGACGTGACCGGCGCGATCGCCGACTCGATCAACTTCACGATCGAGGAGTTGCGCACGCTGGTCAAGGGCATCAACTCCGCCACCGATCAAGTGACCAAGGCAACGCAGGAAACGCAGGCGATCTCGAATCGCCTGTTCGAGGCGTCGCAGCGGCAGAACAAGGAAATCCAGAACGCGTCCGCGTCGGTATTGACGATGGCGCAGTCGATTTCCGAAGTCGCGCAAAACGCTGCGCAATCGGCGAAGGTCGCGCAAGTCCAGCTCTCGGCGGCGGAAAAAGGCGGGAGCGCCGTACAGAATCAGATCGCGGGCATGAACGAAATCCGCACGCAGATCCAGGAAACGTCGAAGCGCATCAAGCGTCTCGGCGAATCGTCGCTCGAGATCGGCGAAATCGTCGAGCTGATTTCCGACATTACCGAGCAGACGAACGTGCTGGCGTTGAACGCCGCCATTCAGGCAGCGTCCGCGGGCGAAGCCGGACGCGGGTTCACTGTCGTTGCCGAAGAAGTGCAGCGGCTGGCAGAGCGCTCCGGCGAAGCGACGAAGCAAATCGAAGCGATCGTCAAGACGATTCAGTCCGATACGCAAGACGCCGTCGCGGCAATGGATCGATCGACGGTCGGCGTGGTCGAGGGCGCGAAATTGTCCGACGCCGCAGGTCAAGCGCTGGCTGAAATTCAGAGCGTATCGCGCGAGCTTGCCGATTTGATCGGACGAATATCCGCGCAGACTCAGACGCAGTCCGCGTCGGTTGCCGACGTGACGCGCGGCATGCAGGGCATTCTGAAGATCACCGAGGAAACGACCGAAGGGACGAAACAGACCAACGTGTCCATCGGACAACTGACAAAGCTCGCAGCGGAGTTGCGGAGCTCGGTTGCGGGATTCAAAGTTTAATAGGGTCAGAGACGACTTTCTGACGAGGTGTGGCGCACCCCAATGCGCGAAAAGTCGTCTCTGACCTTATTAAACGCAGGCTCGAATCTTGCTCGATCTTTCCTGATGTATTTCCCGAGTCATGCTGATCGAGCCATTGGAGCGCCAGTCCGTGTCGACCGAGATCGCACTCGATTTTGACGTCGGTCCCTTGTCCTGGGTTCAGGGCGAGATCGATCAGGCGCTTGCCCGTGGGCTTGAATCGCTGGCCGCTTATGCGGCGGATCCGAGCGCGACGTCGGCGCTCGCGCATGCGCGCAATCACGTGCACCAGGCATCGGGCGCGATACTCATGGTCGGCCTCGATGCGGTCGCTGCGTATGCGGAGGAAATCGAGAAGCAACTCGCGCGTTTGGAAACGATCGACGCAGCGAATGTCGCGGATGTCGTCGCGCTGATCGACCGCGCCTGCCAGAAGCTGCGGATTTTTTTGGACGAGCTCGTGAACGGCATCGCGCCCGTTTCCCTCAAGCTTTATCCCGAATTCGAAGCGATGCAACTTGCGCGCGGTGTCAAAGCCGTCGCGCCGACCGATCTCTTTTATCCCGACTTAAGCCCGCGTGCGCCGCGAAGCGCGCCGCGTGAAGCCATTGCTCCCGCAAAGCTGACGTCGTTTCTCGTCAAACAGCGCCGCATGTATCAACGCGGTCTGCTGTCATGGCTGCGCGGCGAGGAGCAGGGCGGCAGGACGATGCGCGACGCAGTCGCTCAAATCGCCGATGCCACGCCGCAGCCGAACCTGCGTGCATTCTGGTGGACGGCGGATGCGCTGTTCGAAGCGATCGTCGGCGGCGGTCTCGAGGCCGGCTTTGGCCTGAAGCAGCTCGCGGCGCGCATCGATCTGCAGATACGCCGCGTAGCCGAAGGCGGCGCGAAAGTCGCCGATCGGCTGCGCCGTGAGGTCCTCTACTATGTCGCGGTCAGCGCGCCGATCGGGCCGCAGCTTCAGGCGGTGCAGAAGACGTTCAGATTGTCGGGCCTTATCCCGTCGGCGGAGGTGCTATCGGCGGACGTCGTGTGGATCCAGCCTCTGCTCCGCGAAGCGCGCGAGCAATTGGCGGGCGCGAAGGATTCATGGCTCAAAGCGGCCGCAGGACGCGCCGAAAACCTGCCGAAGCTCAAGCAAACGCTGGCGTCGGTCCACAACAAAGCCGTCGAGATCAAGCATGGCGCGCTGATGAAGCTTACAGCCGCGCTCGTCGAGCGACTCGACAAGCTGCCGGCGGCAGGCGTGTCCGAACCGCTGGCGATGGAATATGCGACCGCGCTGTTGCTGGCCGAGAGCGCGTTCGAGAACTATTCGAATCTCGCGCCCGACTTCGACAGTCAGGTGAACGCAATGCTCGCACGGCTGGACGCCGCTCGCGCGGGCCGTTCGACCGGCACGAGCGCGCCGATGCTGGACGAAATGTCGAAGCGCGCGCAGG
>DASPYC010000096.1:0-5893 GCA_035636955.1 Casimicrobiaceae bacterium | reverse complement strand
TAAAGCCGATCCTCGATCGGCGCCCGAGCAACGAGCCGGCGATCCTGCTGCCGACTTTCGATCAGACAACGTTCTTCAAGGCACCTAAGTATTTGCAGGTGCCCGATGAACGCACCGGGCTGCTGCTTGTGTTTCGCGTGTTTGATAACGTCGCTTACGGCATCGTCGTCAATTCGACCGAGGCGATTCGCGTCGGCGATTACTTCCGCACGCCCTAGCCAGACCATCCTCTCCCTTGGCCGGATGCCCCGTTCAGGACGCGGGACGTCCGGCGGCGACCGCTTTAGCGAATCGAACAATTGGCATGGCAGTCGACGCGCGCGTCGATGCGTGGGCTACGTTGGCCCTCAAGGCGCTCCCGTATCGCGCGCTGTTCGAACTGCTGCGCGCGTTGGGCGATCCGGTCGCGGTGCTGAATGCCTCGCGCGCGCGGCTGCAATCGATTGTTCCCAAGGCGACGGTCGATCGGCTGCTGGGTCCGATCGACTCTGAGCGCTACGCCGCGACGCGCGCCTGGCTCGAGGCGCCAGAGCACGAGCTGATCGCCTGGGACGACGCCGACTACCCCCGTGCACTTCTCGACATCGCCGATGCACCGCCGGTCCTGTTTCACGTTGGCCGTCGCGATCTATTGAATCGTCCATCGGTCGCCATTGTGGGCAGCCGCAACGCGACGCCGCAGGGCATCGAAAATGCGCGTGCGTTCGCCGCGGCGATTGCCGAGGCCGGCATTACAGTCGTCTCAGGGCTTGCGGTAGGTATCGACGCGGCCGCGCACGCGGGCGCCCTCGCGCACGACGCGTCGACAATTGCTGTCGTTGGAACCGGACTCGATCGCGTCTATCCGGCGCGCCATCGCGAGCTCGCCCGCGCGATCGCGGCACGCGGCGCGCTTCTTTCTGAATATCCGCCGGGAACGCCGCCGCTCAAGGAAAATTTTCCCCGCCGCAATCGGCTGCTGAGCGGAATGGTCCGCGGCGTATTGGTCGTCGAAGCGACGCTGTCGTCCGGTTCGCTCATCACGGCGCGTCTTGCCGGTGAACAAGGGCGCGACGTATTCGCGATTCCCGGCTCGATCCATTCACCGTTCTCGAAGGGACCGCACAAGCTGATTCGCGAGGGCGCAAAACTCGTCGAGACCGCGCAGGATGTCCTCGCCGAGCTTGGCGGCGTCGGCGCGGGAACCGATGCAGACGCAAACACGTCGGCGAATGACGGTGTGCGCGAGCCCAAGCAAGCAGCGCTGCTCGATGCGATCGCGCACGATCCCGTCGACATCGACACGTTGATGGCGCGTACGCAGATGCCGGCGGACGAAGTGCAAGCCGCGCTGACGGCCCTCGAGCTGGATGGGAAGATTGCACCGCTTCCCGGCGGGCGCTGGCAACGGGTCGACCGCGCCCCCATCTCTCGTACGCGCGCGTGACGCGCGAGCGCGGGCACGCGCGTTGGCTGTGCTCATCCGAACGATTTCTTGCCGCAGGTCTCTGACCTTCGGTAGTATCGGCGTCCTTTTCTTGGAAAACGCGTGCCGAAGAGCCTGATCATCGCTGAAAAGCCATCCGTTGCCGCGGATATCGCGCGCGCACTGGGCGGCTTCACGCGCCACGATGACTATTACGAGAGCGATAAACACGTTCTCTCGTCCGCGGTCGGGCATCTGCTCGAGCTCGGCATGCCGGAGGCTGAAGAAGTCAAGCGCGGCAAGTGGACATTCGCGCATCTGCCCGCCATTCCGTCGAAGTTCGAACTGAGGCCGATCGAGAAGAACGAGAATCGCCTGAAAGTGCTGCTGCGTCTCATCAAGCGCAAGGACGTCAGCCAATTGATCAACGCCTGCGACGCCGGACGCGAAGGCGAGCTCATCTTTCGCAACGTCGTCCAATACGCGAAAGCGTCAAAACCGATACGCCGCCTCTGGCTGCAATCGATGACGCCCGCCGCCATTCGGGACGCATTTGGCGCATTGCGCACCGACGAGGCAATGCTGCCGCTCGCCGACGCAGCCGTTTGCCGCTCCGAATCCGATTGGCTCGTCGGTATCAACGGCACGCGCGCGATGACCGCGTTCAATTCCAAGGCAGGCGGCTTCCAACTGACCACCGTGGGACGCGTACAGACGCCGACGCTCGCGATCCTGGTCGAGCGCGAAGAGAAAATTGGCCGCTTCGAACCACGCGATTATTGGGAGGTCGTCGGCACGTTTCGCGCGGCCGGCGGCGAATACACGGGCCGCTGGTTCGACGAGACGTTCAAGAGGAAGGACGATGATCCGGATCTTCGCGCTGAGCGCTTGTGGAGCGAATCGGCTGCGCGCGCACTCGCCGCCAAGTGCGCCGGCAAGCCGGGCATCGTCACCGAAGAGTCGAAGCCGTCCACGCAGATCGCGCCGCTGCTCTACGATCTGACAAGCCTCCAGCGCGAAGCCAATGGCCGCTTCGGGTTTTCAGCACGCACCACGCTTTCGCTCGCGCAAGCGCTCTACGAAAAGCACAAAGCGCTCACGTATCCGCGCACCGACTCGCGCGCATTGCCCGAAGATTATCTGCAGACGGTCAGCGCGACGATGGAAGCGCTCACTGACAGCAACGCCTATGGCGGATTTGCGCGCGAAATCCTGAAGCGGAAATGGGTGAAGCCGAGCCGCCGCATCTTCGACAACGCCAAGGTTTCCGATCACTTCGCGATCATCCCGACGCTCGTACGTCCGAAACACCTGAGCGAAATCGAAGCCAAGCTTTACGATCTTGTCGTCAAACGTTTTCTCGCCGTGTTCTATCCGGCGGCCGAATATCTCGTGACGACTCGCATCACGCGCGTCGAATCGGAGCCGTTCAAATCGGAAGGCAAGGTGCTGGTGAGCGCCGGTTGGCTCGCCGTGTACGGCCGCGAAGCACTCGGTGACGAGCCGACGCTTGCGCCCATCAAACCGAGTGAACGTGTTGCGACCGAAAAGATCGACGTCGTTGCGTTGACCACGCGGCCACCTCCGCGCTTCACCGAAGCGACGCTTCTTTCCGCGATGGAAGGTGCGGGAAAGCTGATCGAGGACGAGGAGTTGCGCGAGGCGATGCGCGAGAAGGGGCTCGGCACGCCGGCGACGCGCGCTCAGATTATCGAGGGCCTGATCTATGAGCGCTACATCCTTCGCGAAGGCAAGGAGCTGATCCCGACGCCGAAAGCGTTTTCGCTGATGACGCTGTTGCACGGCCTCGGCGTCCCGGAGTTGTTCGCGCCGGAGCTGACGGCGGAGTGGGAGTTCAAGTTGGCGCAGATGGAGCACGGCAAGCTGCCGCGCCGCGACTTCATGCGCGAGATCATCAAGATGACGCGGCATATCGTCGCGCAAGCGAAGAACTACGAGAGCGACACCATACCGGGCGACTTCGCAACGCTATCGACGCCCTGCCCGAAGTGCGGGGGCGAGGTTCACGAAAAATACCGCAAGTTCCAGTGCATGAATCCTGCTTGCGATTTCGCGTTCTGGAAGATCATGGGCGGCCGCCAGCTCTCGCCGCCGGAAGCTGAGATCCTTCTCCGTGAGCGCCGGATCGGACCGCTCGACGGCTTTCGCAGCCGGCTTGGACGGCCGTTCACGGCGGAGCTCAAGTTGAACGATGCGAACGAGGTCGAATTTGATTTCGGCGAGCGCGCGATCGTCGGCGACGACGGCGAAGCGCCCGATTTTTCGCAACTGACACCCTTGGGTCCCTGCCCCAAGTGCGGTCATCGCGTGTTCGAGGTCGGCAACGTTTACGTCTGCGAGCGCGCCATCGGTACCGATCGAAGTTGCGATTTCCGGTCCGGTCGCACGATCCTGCAGCGCCCGATCGATCCCGCGCAGATGCAAAAGCTGTTGACGACGGGCAAGACCGATTTGTTGCAGTTCGTTTCTTCGCGTACGCGTCGCCCTTTTTCGGCCTACCTAGTACGCCAGAAAGATGGCAGCGTGGGCTTCGAATTCGAACCCAGGGATCCATCCAAAAAGGGCCGGCCGCAACGCGGCGGCGCGAGTCCCGTTCGTGTCCTCGGCATGCATCCGCGCGACAAGCATCCGGTCGAGTTGCACGCCGGACGCTACGGCCCCTACATCAAGCATCGCGACATCAATGCGACGTTGCCCGACAAGGACACGATGGATTCGGTGACGCTCGCCGAAGCGGTCGCGCTCGTCGACGCCAAAGCCGGCCGGCCTGCAAAACCGGCAGCGCGCACGTCCACGAAAGAACGGCGAGCGAAGCCATCTGCCCGGCAGAACGGCGAACAAACGACGGCACCGGCTGCTCGCGTCAGCGCAGTTGCGGCCCGCGCAAAACCAAACCCACGCGCGACTTCGCGATCGAAAACGGCGAAGCAGTCGCAAGCGAAACGTCCGCGTCCGGCGGCGGCACCCACGGCGGCAAAGCGACGCAGCGCAAAGTAGGCGATGCAGCGCTTTCTGGTGATTCTCGGCGCAGCGCTTCTTGTCGTGGGACTCGCCTGGCCATGGCTCGCCAAGCTCGGGCTCGGCCGCCTACCCGGCGACATTCACATCGAGCGGGACGGGTTCTCGTTTCATTTCCCGATCGTCACCTGCGTGATCATCTCGTTGATTTTGTCGTTTCTCGTTTCGCTGTTTCGCAAATAGGCCTTCGTCACGTTTCGCCAAAGCGAATGCCTTGCGCGAGGGGCAGCTCGCTGCCCCAGTTGATCGTGTTCGTCTGACGGCGCATATAGTTTTGCCAGGCGTCCGAGCCGGACTCGCGACCACCGCCCGTCTCTTTTTCACCGCCGAACGCGCCGCCGATTTCCGCGCCCGACGTACCGAGGTTCACGTTGGCGATGCCGCAATCGCTGCCCGCAGATGCGAGGAACGCCTCGGCGCTGTGAACATCGCGGGTGAATATGGCCGACGATAATCCCTGCCTCACCGCGTTGTTCTGCGCGATCGCCTCATCGAGCGAATCGAATGCGCTGACATAGAGAATCGGCGCGAAGGTTTCGCGCTGCACGAGCTTTGATGCCGTCGGCAGGCCAGTGACAATCGCCGGCTCGACAAAATGACCCGGCTGCGACAACGCGCGCCCGCCGCATTCGATGCGCCCCCCCGCTGCGCGCGCTTCGTCGATCGCTCGTCGATAGTTCGTAACGGCGTCGGCGTCGATCAACGGCCCCATCAGCGTCTGATGATCAAGTGGATCGCCGATGCGGACCTGCGCATACGCAGCCGCGAGCCGCGGGACAATCGTGTCGATCAATGACCGATGGACGATCAACCGCCGCGTGGTTGTGCAACGCTGCCCGGCCGTGCCGACTGCACCAAAGAGCACGGCAGGAACGACGAGGTCGAGGTCGGCGTCGGCGGCGATGATGACCGCGTTGTTGCCTGCGCATTCGAGCAGCACCTTGCCAAAGCGTCCGGCGACGCTTTGCGCAACATTACGTCCGACGGCCGACGATCCGGTAAACGAGACGAGCGAAATGCGGGCATCCTCGACCAGCGCGGACGCGACGGCGTTTTCGCAAACACAGAGCACAAAGATAGGCGGCAAATTGAGCGTTTCGACGATCCGGTTCGCGAGCGTTTGCACGGCAAGCGCAGTCAGCGGCGTCTTGGGCGACGGCTTCCAGACGATTGCATTGCCACATACGGCTGCGAGCATCGCGTTCCACGCCCACACCGCGACGGGAAAATTGAAGGCCGTGATGACGCCAACGACGCCGAGCGGATGCCACTGCTCCATCATCCGATGTTGCAATCGCTCGGACGGCATCGTCTTGCCATACAGCATTCGTGATTGGCCGACGGCAAAATCGGCGATGTCAATCATCTCCTGCACTTCGCCGTCGCCTTCGGCTTTGATCTTGCCATTCTCGAGCGATACGAGCGTTCCGAGCGCATCCTTGTTTTCTC
>DASPYC010000095.1:0-5922 GCA_035636955.1 Casimicrobiaceae bacterium | reverse complement strand
ACCGCGAATCCCGTGATGATGCGCGACAGCGATTTCGGCGTCGTGCGGCTTCGCGCATACGGCACGTATGATTTCCGTGTCGTCGACGTGAAGAAATTCCTGAAGGAAGTCGCTGGCACCGACGATCATTTTCGTCTCGACGAATTCAACGACACCATGCGCTCGCGAATCGTCAGCGTGTTCACCGACGCGCTCGCCACGGCGAAGATTCCGGCGCTCGATGTCGCATCGCGCTACGGGGAGCTCGGCGAAGCGCTCTTACCGCTCATCAACCCGGCGATCGGCGCCAAATACGGTCTCGAGATGACGACGTTCATCGTCGAGAACGTCTCGGTTCCCGCCGAAGTCGAGAGTGCGATCGACAAGCGCTCGAGCATGGCGGCCGTCGGCAACCTGAATGACTACGTCAAGTTCCAGATGGCGCAAGGTATGGAAAAGGGCGGCGATGGCGGCGTCGGCGGTCTCGGCGCGCAAATGGCGGTCGGCATGGCGATGGCGCAGCAAATGATGAACCAGCCCGGCGGGATGATGGCCCAACAAACGCCCGCGATTACAGTGCCGCCATCGACATCGGGTGATGGCGGCCAATTGATGAATCCGTCGCAAGTTGCGCAGATGCTCGGTGTCGCGGAATCCGACGTGTTGTCGATCCTCGAGGCGGGCGATCTCAAAGGAAAGAAGATCGGCACGCAGTGGCGCGTCACGCGTGACGCCGTCAATGCGTTCCTCCGATCGTGATCAGCTGGTCAACGATCCGATGTACAGCGCTGGCGGTTGTGCTCGCGTGTTGGTCCGCGCTGGCGCTGGGGCAGGATCCGGCGGCGACGACGGTCCAGCACATTGCGCGTGATTGGCTGGCGTTGACAGACCGCGGTGACGGCGCCGCCAGCTGGGACGCCGCGGCGCACCAATTCAAGAACGCGCTGCCGCGCGAACGTTGGGCGGACTCGCTTAAGAAATCGCGCGACCCGTTCGGTGCCCTCGCGCAGCGAACCGTCCTGTCGACGACATTCGCGACGTCTTTTCCAGGTGCGCCAGACGGCAACTACGCCATGGTTTTGTTTCGAACGTCGTTCGCGAAAAAAACGGACGCAACCGAGACGGTGACGCTCGAGCGCGAAGCCGATGGCGCTTGGCGAGTCGTTGGATATTTCATCCGCTAGATGACCGAAGCCATCGGTTCGACCGAGCTCGTTCCCGACGAAGCGCCTTCCGATACGTTCCGGCCGGACGGCATCGTTTCGTTCGCGATCGACGAGCCCGAAGCGCGTGAACGAGCCCTTCGACGGATTCGCCGATCGTGGTTGCCGCCGTCCAAGCTCTTGCACCTGACGCGAACCGACTCGTTCGAAGGACTTTATTTGCCGTTCTGGGCCTTCGATGCCCACGCGATCGGCTATTGGAGCGGCGGTAGCGTCACGCGAGGCATCATTGAAATGGATTTCGGCAATCTCCTGGTCAGCGCCTCTCGCCGCGCCGATTCGAATGAGAGGCCGGGGCTTGAATCGCCATTGCCAAGCGCGATCCGCGCGTACGATCGGCGCCTTGTCGCCGGACGGCCGATCGCGAACGCGCAGCGCGGTCAGGACGAAGCGACGTTGCTCGCACACGCGACAATAGAACGCGAGCTCGCCGCAACGACGAGGCGCAGCCGTCCGCCGAAGGAGCGCGATAAGCTGCTGCTTTCGCGAGTCGAATACACGCGCGAAAACTGCAAGCGTCTGTTCCTTCCGATCTGGCTCATCGATTATCGTTACCTGGGCCGCAGTTATCGGATCACGATTGACGGCTCAACCGGCCGTGTTGCGGGTGAAGTACCTACATCGGTAGCCAAGGTCGCGCTTGTGACGATCGCTGCGCTCTGGGTCATTCTGTTCATCGGAGACGCCGAGACCGCTCTTTCGCTTCCCGTGCGGATGGCCGAAGGCGTTCGCTGGCTCGTGAAGCGATCCCTAAGCAGCTGATCATGAGCCCCGCAGGGCCGTCCCAAGACGCGAATTACTCCCCCTCTGGGGGCCGAGGGCAGAGCGTAGCGACGAAGGCGCAAGCGTGGGGGTCGTCCCTTGTAGCGGAGCAGAAATTCGCGTGCCCCGCGTGCGGCGGCGAATCGGTCTGGAACCCCGCGAAGCAGAAGATGGTGTGCCCATTTTGCGGCACCGAATCGCCCGTGACCCTTGGTGCGGGCGGGTCGATCGTCGAGCATGATTTGGTCAGCGCGCTTCGCGGCATCACGGACGCGCAGCGTGGATGGAAGACGGATAAGCGCCAAGTGCGCTGCCAAAGCTGCAACGCGATCTCCGTTCTCGATCCGGCGCGTCAAGCGCAAAACTGCGAGTTTTGCGGCTCGGCGCAACTCGTTCCATATGAAGAGACAAAATCCGCCTTTCGTCCCGAGGGGGTGCTGCCTTTCACGCTTGCCGAAAGCGACGCTCGGGAGCGCATTCGCGCGTGGTACGGCAAATTGTGGTTCGCCCCTTCTGCGCTCAAACGTCGCGCACTCACCGACACGGTGAAAGGCGTCTACTTGCCGTATTGGACGTTCGACGCGCACGTCGACGCCGACTGGACCGCCGAAGCCGGCCACTACTATTACACGACCGAAACGTACAGCGAAAACGGCCAGACGCGCACGCGACAAGTGCAAAACATCCGTTGGGAGCCCGCCGCCGGCAACGTTTCCACGTTCTTCGACGACGACTTGGTCTGCGCGTCGATCGGCGTACATCCGAATCTGCTGCGCGGCATTGAGCCGTTTCCGACGCGGGATCTCAAGCCTTATGATGCCGGCTTCGTCAGTGGGTGGCTCGTCGAGCGCTATCAGATCGACTTGGTCGGCGCGGCGCAGCGCGCACGCGCAGCGATGGATGCGAAGCTGCAGATGTTGTGCGCGCAACAAATTCGCGCCGACACGTTTCGCAACCTCAACGTCCGCACCGACTACTCGAAGCAAACCTTCAAGCACATACTGGCGCCTGTCTGGTTGCTGACCTACACCTACGGCGCAAAGGCATTTCAATGCGCGATGAACGGCGTGACAGGCGCCATCGCGGGCGAGTATCCAAAAAGTCCGTGGAAGATCGCGTTGCTCGTCATTGTTTTGTTCATCGTCGTGGTCATCGCGATGTCGTTCGCCGGCCGGTGACGACTCGGTCCAAGCGCTCTCGCATTCGCGATGCATCCTGCTTTTGCGCCGTACGGATGCTGGCTCGATGCGTTGGGCGGGCTCGCCCTAGTTCCGGACGTTGTCGAGATCAATCGTGTCGCCACAGCGGCGCGTCTTTCGCTTCCAGACGGAACAGCGCTTCGGTTCGACGTCGCGCCCGCGCGTAGAAGCTCCGCACTTGCATACGAGCGGCGAATCTCCGGCGACGGCGTCATCGAGTTCAGGGCAGGCCACTGGCACGACTTCGCCAACGCTCTCGTGTGGCTTGCGTTTCCGCTTACCAAGGCGGCGCTTAACGCCGTGCATTTACGGGAAGGCCGCGGAACGACGGCGAACGCCCGCAGTCGCGCGCGCGACGCGGCCACGCTCGTCGACGAGGCGGGGTTGATTTTCTCTTGCGCCGACGCCGAGCTGGTCGCGCTCCTCCGTGCATGGCAGTGGCACGCGCTCTTCTGGGCGCGACGCGAGGCTGTCGCGCGATGCGTACGCACAATTGTCATCGGCCACGGATTGCTGGAGAGACTACGCGAACCCTATCGTGCGCTCACTGCACAGGCGTTGATCGTCGATGCCGATGCGGATCACGTCGACGCGATGGCGGCGGCAGCGATACGCGCGCCCGATTTCGGCCCGCATAGTCTGACGCCGTTGCCGATCGCCGCGCTTCCGGGTTGGGACGCTGAAGAGATCGGCGAGCGCCTGTTCCACGACCGCGACGTGTTTCGAATCAGACGCTAGAATTCCTCAGGAGTGACACATGCGAGCTGCGATAATCACCGGTGTTTCGCGCGGACTTGGCGAAGCGCTTGCTGCGGAGCTGTTGGTGCGCGGGTGGAACGTGCTCGGTGTCGGACGCAAGAGCGGGCCGCGCCTTGCGGGCGAGTGCTATCGGTTCATCGAAATCGACCTCGCCGATGTTGGCAAGATCGACGCGACACTGTCTGCACCGCTCACCGATATCCGGAGTTCGCATCCGTCTGCGGTTGTTTGCGTCAACAACGCGGCCGTTGCAGGACCGGTCGGTGTCGGTGGACGTTTGACCGCGTGCGACATCGCCGTCTCGTTCGAGGTCAACCTCGCCGCGCCGGCTGCGCTCGCCAATTTGTTTTGCCGCGTGTTTGCCGACGCCGTGGAAGATTGCCGAATCATCAATGTTTCCTCGGGCGCGGCACAGACCGTCTTGCCCGGTAGTGCGATGTACTGCGCGGCCAAAGCGGGCCTCGAAATGCTGACGCGCACGCTCGCGGCCGAGCAGGGCGCAAACGGCGTTCGCGTCATTACGCTTCGCCCGGGCATTCTCGATACCGACATGCAGGCGTTCATGCGTTCTCAAGCGGAAGACGTATTGCCGACCGCGGGGCTATTCAAAGGCTTCCACGAGCGGCACCAACTCGTTGCGCCGAGCGTCGCGGCCGCGAAGATCGTGGAGAAGATCGTGCTCGCGAAAGTCGAGCAAGGCCGCACGTACAGCTACGCTGATCTTTAGGCGGGCCCTGTCGTCGTTCGGCGGCTTTGAATTCGTCGCTTGAGGCGCCGCTCGAGACTTCGCGGATTCACGACAAGCGCATCGGCATCGGCTAACTCTTGGCGAGAGCCATAACCCCAAAGAACCCCAACGGCGCGCACATCGTTGGCGTGCGCCGCGCGAACGTCGTTGCCGCGGTCGCCGATCATCACCGTTTCGTTCGCGTCGAGCCCCTCGGCAGCGAGCAAGCGTCGAAGGAGCTTGGCCTTGTCATCGAAAGCGCCGGCAAGATCGGCGCCGTAGATTCCAATAAAATGGGACGCGAAGCCGAAGTGCTCGACAATTCGGCGCGCGAAGATTTCGGGCTTGGCCGTGCATAGAAAAAGCCGCTGCCGCCGCGCGACCAAAACAGCCAGCAAATCGACGATCCCGTCGTAGACGACATTCTCCTGCCAGCCGATATCGCCAAAACGCTCGCGGTAATAGTCGATCGCGCGCTCGATTCGAGCCTTGTCGTTCGGGCCGAGAAACCGTGCGAACGTCTCGCGTAGCGGGGGGCCGACGCACGACCGCAGCGCTGGATCGTCGGGAACCGGTGCGTCGAGCCGTGCGAGCGCATATCGAATCGATGCGGCAATTCCACAATAGTTGTCGGTGAGCGTGCCGTCGAGATCGAATAGCAGAGCACGATTCGCCGTCACCGCACGCCTTTCAGAACGTTCGCGCGATAGTTAATCAATGCACCAGATGGGCTTGCTTCCCACAGCAGGCAGTAGCGCGCCGTGATGCGCGGCGCAAACACGCCGGAATCCTTGACGACGTTTTCGCGCGTGATCGGCTCGACAATCATATTGCTGTCGCGGTAATAGATGTTGAATTTGACCGGAGCGTTGCTCTCGAAGCGATAGTCAAGGCGGTCGCCTTGGATCAAGTCGACGCACTCTTCACGCGTCGTATAAGGCGCGAGATCGAGTTTCGCCGTCTTCGGCTGCCCCGGCACGATTGGCTTTTCCGCACATCCGGCAAGCGCCAGCATCAACACGCCGAACGCGCGCTCGCGGTATCGCGCCCTCGTCAACCGGAAGTCCTCGATTTCCGATCGGACCGCGGCCACTTCAGGCGCGCTCGAACGTCGCTGCGCAGCCGCCGCCAGTCCTCCGCCAGCATCGCAAAGCGCACGTGGTCGCGCCATCGCCCGGCAATCTTCACATAACGGCGCGAATAGCCTTCGCAGAAGAACTGAAGCCTTCCCACTAGCGCAAGCGAACGTCGATTCGTCGGCTGCACGTTGACC
>DASPYC010000094.1:0-4895 GCA_035636955.1 Casimicrobiaceae bacterium | reverse complement strand
GATCGTGATCGTGCCGTCATCCTTGATGTCGATCGACGTACCCGTCTCCTCGGTCAGCGCGCGAATCACCGCACCGCCCTTGCCGATCACATCGCGGATCTTCTCGGGATTGATCTTGAACGTCATCATTCTCGGCGCGTGCTGCGAAATCTCGGTCCGCGCGTGCGGCAACGCCTCTTGCATGAGGTGCAGGATGTGCATCCGGCCTTCCCGCGCCTGCGCCAGCGCCACCGCCATGATCTCTTTCGTGATGCCCTGGATCTTGATATCCATTTGCAGCGCGGTTACGCCGCGGTCCGTGCCCGCGACCTTGAAATCCATATCACCCAGATGGTCCTCGTCGCCGAGAATGTCGGTCAGCACCGCGAAACGATTGCCGTCCTTGATGAGCCCCATCGCGATACCGGCGACGTGTGCTTTGGTCGGCACGCCAGCGTCCATCAACGCAAGGCTCGCGCCGCACACCGACGCCATCGACGAGCTGCCGTTCGACTCGGTGATCTCCGATACGACGCGCATCGAGTACGCGAATTCTTCGCCGTTCGGCAGGATATTGAGAATCGCGCGCTTCGCGAGTCGGCCATGACCGATTTCGCGGCGCTTCGGTGATCCGACGCGGCCCGTTTCGCCAGTTGCGTACGGCGGCATGTTGTAGTGGAACATGAAGCGATCGCGGTACTCGCCCATCAGCGCGTCGACGATCTGCTCGTCGCGTGCGGTGCCGAGCGTCGCCACGACCAGCGCTTGCGTCTCGCCACGAGTAAACAGTGCGGAGCCGTGCGTTCGCGGCAGAACACCGGTCCGAATCGTGATCGGGCGCACCGTACGCGTGTCGCGACCATCGATGCGCGGGTCGCCGGAGAGAATCTGCTGGCGGACAATTTTCGCTTCCAGATCGAAAAACACATTGCCGACGTGGCGGCCGAACTCCGGTACGGAATCGGGCGTCACGCAGGCGGCTTGAACCTTCGCTTCGATTTCAGCAAGCCGCTGCTGACGCGCCTGCTTGGAACGGATCCGATACGCTTCGTGCAATTCGCTTTCTGCGAGACCGGCGATCTGACCGATGAGCGCTTCATCCTTTGCGGGCGGCTGCCAATCCCACAACGGCTTGCCGGCCTCTTCAACCAATTGATGAATGACTTCGATCACCGCTTGCATTTGCTGGTGGCCGAAAACGACGGCGCCCAGCATCACTTCTTCCGGCAGCTCGTGTGCCTCCGACTCGACCATCAGCACGGCGGCTTCGGTGCCTGCGACGACGAGATCGAGCTTCGAGGTCGCGAGCTCCGTTTTGCTGGGGTTCAGCACATACGCGCCATCGACGTAGCCGACGCGTGCAGCACCCACGGGACCATTGAACGGAATACCCGAGAGCGCAACGGCGGCGGATGCGCCGATCAACGCCGGAATATCGGGATCGATCTCCGGATCAACCGACAGCACGGTGGCGATCACCTGGACATCGTTATAGAAGCCGTCCGGAAACAACGGCCGCAACGGCCGGTCGATGAGTCTTGAAGTCAGCGTTTCCTTTTCCGACGGCCGGCCTTCGCGTTTGAAGAAACCGCCTGGGATCTTGCCGGCCGCATAGGTCTTCTCTTGATAGTCGACCGTGAGCGGAAAAAAGTCTTGTCCCGGCTTCGCTTGCTTATTGGCGACCGTCGTGACCAGCACGACGCTGTCGTCCAGGCTGACGACGACCGCGCCCGCGGCTTGCCGGGCGACTTCGCCGGTTTCGATCGTCAGCGTATGGCGACCGTAGGGAATCGATTTCTTGATGGAATTTGCCACAGTATCCTCGTTATGCGGAAACAAAAACGGCCGCGCCGATAGATGCGGACGCAGCCGTTCTGATTGTTAGACGCGCGGGCGACGATGGAAATCGGCACACCGCTCGCATTGCCAAAGGCGCGTCGCAACCAGACTGTTGCGAATCGCGCGGCGATTTTCGCACGATGTTGACAGATTATTTGCGCAGGCCAAGCTTTTCGATCAGCGCGCGATAGCTGTCGGTATTGCGCGACTTTAGATAGTCGAGCAGCTTGCGGCGCCGCGACACCATCCGCAGCAAGCCGCGCCGCGAGTGGTGGTCTTTCGTATGACCCTTGAAATGGTCGGTCAGACCGTTGATTCGTGCGGTCAACAGCGCGACCTGGACTTCCGGGGAGCCGGTGTCGCCGCTCGCGCGCTGATGATCCGCGATGACCTTCGCTTTTTCGCTAACCGTTACGCCCATGCCAATAACCTTTCGCTTGCTCGTTCGTATTTCACTGGAAAAGACCGCGATTATAGCCAGAAAAACGTTTAGATTTCAACATCTACGACGCATACCGCATCAGGCGATCAGGCACCAGCATATCGTCGACGCGCGCCAATACGCCCACCAAGTCGCCGTCGGGTCCATACGCACGGAATCGTTCGAATGTCGGCGTGGGCGCATCGATCGAGCGACCATGGCGGAGCCGGATCGCATCGTCACCGGCCACATCAAGCCTTGGCAACGCATCGAGGAGGCAATCGATCGGACGGAGCAGCGCGTCTCGCGCGCCAATGTCAATCTCACCGAGTCCATCGAGCGAAATCGCCTCGTCGAGGCGGAAGCCACCCGTCGCGGTTCGCCGCAATCCGGCCAAATGCGCGCCACAGCCGAGCGCCGCGCCCAAATCGGCGGCCAGCGTGCGGATGTACGTGCCCTTGCTGCAAACGACATCGAGCGTCGCGACCGGGCTCGACCACTCGATCAGCGTGAGAATCTTCACCTCGACGCCGCGCGCCGGCCGCGGTATCTCGATGCCTTTGCGCGCGTAGTCGTAGTAGCTGCGGCCCTGGAACTTGAGCGCCGAATGTGCGGGCGGCGTCTGCTGCAGCTCGCCGGTGAACGCGGGCAGTGCTGCCTCGATGTGCGTCCGGTCGAGTGAAACAGGTTGCGCAATGACGACGTCGCCTTCGGCGTCCTGCGTCGTCGTCGTCACGCCAAAGCGCACGTGCGCGCGGTATCGCTTGTCGGCGTCGAGCAGAAACCGTGCGAACTTGGTGGCTTCGCCAAAGCACAGCGGCAAAAGCCCGGACGCCAGCGGATCCAGCGTGCCGGTGTGGCCTGCTTTCTCGGCGTTGAACAATCGCTTCGCGCGCTGCAAGACGGCGTTCGACGACAGCCCCACCGGCTTGTCGAGCAGCAATACGCCGTCGACGCAACGCCGCGCTATGGTTCCGATTTTCGTTTTCATCGTCAATGCGAAAGCTTCTTATCGGCGGCGACAGCGTCATCGATCAGCTGAGAGAGCCGCATGCCGCTTTCGATCGAATCATCGTACGCGAAGTGGAGCTGCGGTACTGAATAGAGATCGAGTCGATGCGACAGCGCGCTCCGCAGAAAGCCGGCGGTACGCGACAGCGCCGCCACGGCCTCGGCAGCGTGTTCCTTGCCGGCGAGATGCGTGAAATGCACGGTCGCGTGAGACAAATCGGCGGAAACGTCGACCTGCGTCACCGTGACACGGCCCACGCGCGGGTCTTTGACCTCGTTGACAAGGAGATCGCCCAACTCGCGCTGAATCTGATCCGCCACGCGCTGTGCGCGTTGCGAGTGCCGCTTCATTACGTTCGCCGTCCCTACAGGGTCCGCGATACTTCGACGATCTCGTACACCTCGAGATGGTCGCCTTTCTCGATATCGTTGAAGCCGCGGATCGACAACCCGCATTCAAAGCCCGCTTTCACTTCGCGCACATCGTCCTTGAAGCGCTTCAGCGAATCGAGCTCGCCGTCGTGGATCACGACATTGTCGCGCAGCAAGCGGATCTTCGCGCCGCGCCGGACCACGCCTTCGAGCACGTAGCAACCGGCAACGGTACCGACCTTCGAGATTCGGTACACCTCGCGCACCTCGACGACACCAAGCTGGCTCTCTTTCTGCTCGGGTGTGAGCATGCCGGACAGCGCCGCTTTCACGTCATCCACCGCTTCGTAGATGATGTTGTAGTAACGGATCTGCACCCCGCTCGATTCGGCGAGCTTGCGCGCCTGTACATCCGCGCGCACGTTGAACCCTATGATCACCGCCTTCGACGCGAGTGCCAAGTTGACGTCGGACTCCGTGATGCCGCCGACCGCTGCGTGCACGATGTTCACTTTGACCTCGGACGTCGACAGTTTCGTCAACGCCTGCTGCAACGCTTCGTAGCTGCCCTGCACGTCCGCCTTGACGATCATCGTCAGCGTCTTGACGCCCGCCTCGCCCATCTGGTCGAACATGTTCTCGAGCTTCGCCGCCTGCTGCTTGGCAAGCTTCACGTCGCGGAACTTGCCCTGGCGGAAGAGCGCAATCTCGCGGGCCTTCCGTTCGTCGCCGAGCGCGATCACATCCTCGCCGGCGAGCGGCACATCAGACAAACCTTGGATCTCGACCGGAATCGCCGGACCCGCCTCGTTGACCGCACGACCGTTCTCGTCCGTCATCGCCCGCACACGCCCGAACACAGCGCCGGCGAGCACGATGTCGCCGCGCTTCAACGTGCCCGAATGCACGAGCACCGTCGCCACTGGACCGCGTCCCTTGTCGAGCCGCGATTCGATGACGATGCCTTTTGCCGGCGCATCGCGCGGCGCTTTGAGCTCGAGCACTTCGGCCTGTAGCAAAATCGCGTCGAGCAGCGCGTCGATGCCGTCTCCGGTTTTGGCCGAGACCGGCATGAACTGAACGTCACCGCCGTATTCTTCCGGCAGCACGCTTTCGGCAACGAGCTCCTGCTTCACGCGGTCGCGATTCGCTTCCGGTTTGTCGATCTTGTTGATCGCTACAACGATCGGCACGTTGCCGGCCTTCGCGTGTGCAATCGCTTCCTTCGTCTGCGGCATGACGCCGTCGTCGGCCGCCACCACCAGTACGACGA
>DASPYC010000093.1:0-3278 GCA_035636955.1 Casimicrobiaceae bacterium | reverse complement strand
GACCGTTGTCGTCGCGAAATGGGCTCAGTTAAACGCCAAAGGCGGCGTCGATCCCGCGATCGCGTACCGCGTAACCGGCGCGGCTTGCGTTATCCATGTTGCAATCGCGCCAAACTATCCAATCATTGCCATTCCCGGAATCGACTTCGATGGGGATTTCTATCGCGTATGGCGCAACGCCTTCGATTTCGGGGCGAACCTGTGCGGCACCAGCGGCAATCCACCGGTCAAACCGGTAACCCCCGGGACTCCTGCATCGGACCCCAACTCGATTCCGACACTTTCGCACGCCGCATTGGCGTTGACGGCTTTGCTGCTTCTCGGAATCGGCGGCATTGCCCGCCCGCGTCCGCGTCGCTGACATCGCAGTTCGCTCCCGGCAATGCATTTTTCCGTCCTCGCGACATCGGGCGCGGCGCGGCGCGGGCGCCTCGAGCTCGCGCACGGCATCGTCGATACGCCGGTGTTCATGCCGGTCGGAACGTATGGCAGCGTCAAGGCAATGGCGCCCGACGAGCTCACCGGATTGGGCGCGCAAATCGTGCTCGGCAACACGTTCCACTTGTGGCTTCGCCCAGGGCTCGACGTGATCGCCGCTCATGGCGGTTTGCATCGATTCATGGCATGGCACCGGTCTCTGCTCACCGATTCCGGCGGTTTTCAGGTGTATAGCCTTGGGCCGCTGCGCAAGGTGGAGGAAAGCGGCGTGGCGTTCGCTTCGCCGATCAACGGCGATCGAATGTTCCTAACACCTGAGCTGTCGATCGATATCCAACGGACGTTCGATTCCGATGTCGCGATGGTCTTCGACGAATGCACGCCGTATCCGGCGACGCGCGATGAAGCGGCGCAATCGATGGAGCTGTCGTTACGATGGGCGAAGCGATCGAAGATCGCCCACAGCAATAATGCCAACGCGCTCTTCGGCATCGTCCAGGGCGGCATGCACGACGATCTGCGCGACGCATCGATCGCGGGGCTTATCGAAATGGGATTCGATGGTTACGCAGTCGGCGGATTGTCGGTCGGCGAGCCCAAGGAAGAGATGTTGCGGGTTCTCGCGCACATCGCGCCGCGCCTGCCCGCAGCATCGCCACGTTACCTGATGGGCGTTGGAACACCGGAGGATCTGGTCGAAGCCGTCCTGGCCGGCATCGACATGTTCGATTGCGTGCTGCCGACCCGCAACGCGCGTAACGGATGGCTCTTCACCCGTTACGGCGACCTCAAGATCCGCAACGCGCGCTACCGCAGCGATACGTCGCCGCTCGATTCAACCTGCACGTGCTATGCGTGTCGGGAATTCACGCGGGGCTATCTGCATCATCTCCAACGCGCCAACGAAATCCTCGGCGCACGGCTCGCGACGATTCACAATCTGCATTATTACTTGACGTTGATGGCACAGATTCGTGGCGCGATCGAGTGCAACCGTTTGACGGCATTCATCGACACGTTTCGCGCCGAGCGCTCGTGCGGTGTGTGACCGTCTACACGTACCCGAAGCGCCATTGCACGATGCGATCGAAGCGAGGTCCCGTGATAAAATAGCGGGTTTTCGAAGCCATCGGCCCGGCGTATTGCGCGCTTGGAAACCTCTCGCGCACCCGGAATGAGTGCCGTTGCGGCGGTTCGCTATCGCAACGCGTTACGTTAGTCAGTCATCGGAGGAATTTTCGTGTTCATTACCCCTGCCTACGCACAGGCCGCGAGCGGCGCGTCGCAGACTGACACGCTGCTGACCTTCTTGCCGATGGTGGCGATCTTCGCCGTGTTCTATTTCATGCTGATCCGGCCGCAACAGAAGAAGGCGAAGGAAACGCGCGCCATGCTCGAGTCGCTCGAAAAGGGAAACGAAATCGTAACCGCCGGCGGCATCGTCGGCAGGATTACCAAGCTCACCGATCAATACGCGATAGTCGAAGTCGGGAACGGCGTGGAGATGACGGTGCAGCGCGGCGCCATCTCGCAACTGCTGCCCAAGGGCACGATCAAGTCGTTGTGATGGCCGCACGGCGCTCCGTCCCATGAATCGCTATCCGCTCTGGAAGTACATCGTCATCGGTGTCGCGCTCGTCATCGGGTTTTTCTACGCGCTACCCAATCTGTTTCCAGACGCGCCCGCCGTACAAGTGTCGTCGTCGAAAACGGGCGTCAAGATCGATTCGACGCTGCTCGCAACCGTCGAGGACGCGCTCAAGAGCGCCGGCATTGCCTATCGCGGCGAGGTGCTGGATCCCACCGGTGTCAAAGTACGTTTCGCCGATTTCGATACGCAGGTCAAAGCGAAGGAGGTGCTGCAGGGTAAGCTCGGCGACAACTACATCGTCGCCTTGAATCTCCTTTCATCGTCGCCGCAATGGCTCGCGTCGATCGGCGCCCTGCCGATGTATCTTGGCCTCGACTTGCGCGGCGGCGTCTATTTTCTGCTGCAGGTCGACATGAAAGGCGCACTCGACAAGGCGGCCGATCGATATACGACCGATATCCGCTCGCTGATGCGCGAAAAGCGGATCATCTACGGCGGCGTCGCGCGCGAGCAATCGAACGTCGTACTCCGATTCAAAGACGAGGTCGAGCGCAATAAGGCACGAGTCGCAATCGAAACGGCGTTTCCGGACTTGCTCGTCCGTGAACAAGACGCGCCGGGCGGCGAGATCCGCCTGGTTGCGGGACTCAAGCCCGAAGCGCAGAAGCGCATCCAAGACGGCGCGGTCCAGCAGAACATCACGATCCTGCGCAATCGCGTGAATGAGCTCGGCGTCGCCGAACCCATCATCCAGCAGCAAGGCAGCGATCGCGTAGTCGTGCAACTGCCCGGCGTGCAAGACACCGCGCGCGCCAAGGATATTCTCGGGCGCACGGCAACGCTCGAAATTCGCATGGTCAATGATGAACCGGGCGCGCTGGACCAAGCACGGAGCGGGCAGATTCCGCTCGGCAGCGATCTTTTTCAGGATCGTAACGGTGAACCGATTCTCGTCAGGCGCCAAGTCGTGCTGACCGGCGATCGAATCAACGATGCGCAATCCGGATTTGACAGCCGAACCAACGAGCCGGCGGTCCACGTGAACCTGGACGGCACAGGCGCACGGATCTTCAAAGAAATCACCCGCGAGAACGTCGGCAAGCGGATGGCGATCGTGCTGGTCGAGAAAGGCAAGGCCGAAGTCATCACGGCGCCGGTCATTCGCGAGGAGATCGGCGGGGGCCGCGTGCAGATCAGCGGCCGGATGTCGACGCGCGAAGCCAACGACATCTCACTCTTGATGCGCGCC
>DASPYC010000092.1:0-1918 GCA_035636955.1 Casimicrobiaceae bacterium | reverse complement strand
CAAGCCCGTAAACGAACTCGAATGCGCAGGCGGCAGCGTGCGCGCCAAAAATGAAGGCTCGGGCATTCGCATCGGCGAATTGGTGGGTGATAAGCGCTTCGCGCAAAAGGTCGATCCCAAAGCGCCGCTGAAAGATCCGTCGACGTACACGGTGGTCGGCAAGCCGCTGCCGCGCCCCGATATACCGGCCAAGGTAACGGGTCGCCATCTTTACGTCCACGACTTGACGTTGCCGGATATGCTGCACGGCCGCGTGATTCGGCCGCCCACCGTCGGCGCGAAGCTCGTCGACATCGATGAAGCGTCGATCAAATCGATTCCCGGTGTTCGCGTCGTGCGAATCGGCAGCTTTCTCGGCGTTGTCGCGCCCGATGAATGGGATGCCGTGCTTGCGGCAAAGACGCTGAACGCGAAGTGGTCGAATGAGACCAATTTGATCGGCAGCGCTGCCGTTCGCGAATGGTTGCGCAGCGGCCCGTTCGACGGCGAGGAATTTCTCGTGCGAAAGGGCGAAGCGCAACGGATGCTCTCGCAAGCATCTGCGCGCTTCACCGGCGAATATTACTGGCCACTGCAGACGCATGGATCGATGGGACCTTCGTGCGCCGTCGCCGACGTGAAGAGCGGTTACGCCACCGTATGGACGGCGAGCCAGGCGACGCACAAGTTCCGCGAGACGTTCGCCAAGATGCTCGGCTTGCCGCAGGACAAAGTGCGGCTCATCTATCTCGACGGGGCCGGCTGCTACGGAATGAACGGGCACGATGATGCCGCCGCCGATGCGGTGCTGCTGTCACGCGCTGTCGGCAAGCCGGTGCGCGTGCAATGGATGCGCGCCGACGAGCACGGATGGGATCCGAAAGGCCCGCCGCAATTGATCGCAATCGAAAGCGCGCTCGATTCGGATGGCAAGATCGCCGCGTGGCGCACGGAGATGTGGCTGCCGAAAGCGACCGCCAATCTTCCGAACGTCCCGCTTCTCGGGCCGGAGGCAGCCGGCATCGAGCAAGTGCCGGGAATATCAACCGGTCTCATCAGTCAAAACGGCGCGCCGTCTTATACGTGTCCGAATGCGGAAGTCCAAGTGCATTGGCACAAGACCTCGCCGTTGCGGCCGTCGAACATTCGGGCGCCGGGGAAGGTCGCGAACTGCTTTGCCGTGGAAAGCATGGCCGACGAGCTCGCGGTCGCGGCGAAACGCGATGCATTCGAGTGGCGCCTCGCCAATCTGACCGATCCGCGCGGCATCGAAGTGTTGAAGCGCGCCGCAGCGCTGATCGAATGGAAGCCGCGAGCATCGCCATCGCAAGCGCGCGTCGGACGCGGCATCGCCTACGTTCATTACAAGAACAACGAGACGTATGTTGCGACGGCGCTGGAAGCCGAAGTCGACCGATCGAGCGGGGCCATTCGCGTGACCCGGGTCGGTTGCGCCCACGACTGCGGACTCGTCATCAATCCCGACGCGCTCTCGCAGCAGATCGAGGGGTGCATCCTGCAAACGCTGTCGCGCACGCTGCTTGAGGAAGTCGCGTTCGATCGCGGGCGCGTCACGAGCGTTGATTGGGCGAGCTATCCGATTCTGGCATTTCCCGATGTTCCGGAAATCAAAATCGATCTTGTCATGCGTCAAACCGAACCGCCGCTCGGGGCTGGCGAAGCGGCTGCCACAACGGTACCGGCGGCGCTCGCCAACGCGATATTCGATGCGACCGGTAAGCGACTTCGCACGGTGCCGTTTACACGTGAGCGCGTGAAGGCTGCGCTCGCTTAGGACGATGCGCGACGCGCGACGGAGAGAGCCACGCGGCAGCGATCACGAGGCCCGCAACGAGGTACGCCACGCCGCCAGGTACCCACATCACGAGTCCGCCGAGCTGCTGATCCTCGAGCGCCGTAAGTCCGAAGAGCACGGGCG
>DASPYC010000091.1:0-4351 GCA_035636955.1 Casimicrobiaceae bacterium | reverse complement strand
ATCGGCCATCTCGGCGAGTGTGGAGTGCGGCATTTCGCGCGTCCGCACACGCGCACGATCGAATTCGCTTCGATTGCCCTCGTCAATCAGCGCGACGATGCGGTCAAGCATCAAGCGCTCGTCGCGCCATTGCGCGTCGGTCATCACCCAGCCCGCGCCGGAATTCTCGACGCGCTCAGCGAGTGCGCCGATTGGCGGTACCAACACCGGCACACCCGCCGACCATGCTTCGGATAGCGTATAGCTGAACGTTTCGGGACCGGCCGACGGGTAAAGCACGAGCCGAACCCGGTAATGTGAGAGGAGCGCCGGTAACTCGTTGCGGTCGTAGCGGCCATGGACGCTGAAACGCGCGTCGTCGGATTGCCAGGGCGTATGTTGAATGTCGAGGTAGCCGATCAACACGAATCGCACTGGGGCGTTCCGTCGACGCGCCAATTCGACGAGCTCCTCGATTCTTCGCGCGCCTTTGTCGGGACCGATCGCACCCAGCAAAGCGACCGTTGGAACGCCATCATCAGGCAGCGAGAGCGTTGCCTTCGTTGCCGGCAACGACGTCATGCCGTCAACCTGCGGTGTGCCATGAACAATGCGACGGACACGTCGACCCGGAAAATAGCGGACGAGCATGTCGGCCGCCCAGCGCGAAGGCGCGATCACAAATGATGCGCGTTCCAGCAGCATGCGATGGCGTTCGCGCCATTGCGTGATGTCGACATCGGCATACGCAGGCTGGGTACCAAGGCAGCGATTGCAGACCGCGGGGTCGGTCACCGCACCGCAGAACAACTGATCCGTTCCCAGGAACGTGATCGTCGGGCACGCGAAATTGAGATCGTGCACCGTGTATCCGTAAGGCACGCCAACGTCTTCCAGGGCGGTCAGAAGGCCATCGCGGCAACCCGAAATGTTATGCAGGTGAACGAGTGCGATGTTGAAGGTCCTGGAGATCGCTCCCAGAAAGTCGCGCCAGGACTCGTCTTGCGAACGAGCGACGTCAAAAGTTACGACGCGGCCATCGCGCCGATGCTCCTCGACCTGCCACGCATCGCCGACAGCGATTGCGAGGTAATGCCGCCATCGGTTGCGCGAGGCTTCGATCAGTGCACGCACATGTGTCTCGGTGCCGCCGCCATGGTCGTGGATGACGTGCAGGACGCCGCGCGCATCGCTTTTCGACAGCAAGAGTTCCGCCTGCGCCGCCTCACGCAGCGGCGCGAGTGGGTCGGCCTTTATGTAGTCCTCGACCATTCTCGTGTAATGCGGGTGCCGTTCGAGCAGGATCGTGGTATTGCGCGGCGACAGCTCCGCCTTCTGTCCCGCAAACGAGCGGCCTCCGACGTGAACGACGAACGCGTTGTCGGCGAGCACGTTGCGCCACCCGGCGCGCGCGGCGCGCAGGCACAGGTCGTTCTCCTCGCCATAGCCCATGCCAAACGCGCTGTCGAATGCCCCGATCTCGTCGATCAACGCGCGGCGGATGAACAGACAGAAGCCGACGCCGGTCGGCAGATCCGGATACGTTGGCACCGCAGCTCGAACAATGGCCGCCGCGATCGCCTCGCATTCATCGCCTGCCGCAATGGGATTGTCGACACAAAAGCGCGGAAAGGAGCAGATCTCGGCGTTGTTCGAGAAAGGGGTAATCGTGCCGATTCGCGCGTCCGTCGAAGCGCACCGGCGAATAGCCCCAAGCCAATCGCCGGTGACCATCGTGTCAGAGTTGAGCAGCACGACGTCGGCAGACGAGCCCGCGATGCCACGATTCGCGGTCGCGATGAAACCGCGATTGGAATCATTGCGCAGAAGCGCCAACTGTGGCAGCTGACGGCTTTGGAGCTCTGCGAACAACGCGGCGATGTCTGGATCGGGTGATCCGTCATCGATCAGCGTGATTCGGCAATCGTCATGGTTGTGCGCAAGCACGCTGTCGACGCAGCGCCGAAGATGATCCGGTGCGTTGTATACCGGGATGACGATATCGATTGAAAAACTCATTCGCGCGCCAGCCGTTTCCACAACAGCTTGACCCGAAGCCATGGCAACTTGAGCCACCACCGCGCGCTTTGCCGATAGGCGATGATCCGTTCCTGTGCGGCGATCGCGCGTTCGAGTCGCCCGCACTCATTTTGCAATGCGGCTACCGCTTTGTCCGCGGTCCGCGCTCGCTCCGATTCGCTTGCGAGTTCCGCGATTGTGCGTGAAAGCTCCGCACGAGAGTCGTTTAGCGCTGCATTGGCTGCGACGATCTGCGTGTCGCGCTCGCCGACGAGTCCTTCGAGATGGCGAACATGCCACGTCTGACGATCCAGCGCGGCGTCGCGATCGCCCAGCAACGCATCGAGCCGCAGCACTTCGCGCGCCTGCTGCTCGATACGTTGCAATTCGCGGTCGCCGCTATCGCAGAACAGTGACAGCGCCGGCTCGTCGCGCGGGAGATCGGCAGCGTCCCGCGCGGCATTGACGACAAAGTACATCGCAACCGGCACTTGCGCGGGGCCCGTGCCATCCACACCCGCACTCCAGGTTTCGAACGTATCGCCCGCCTGCTCTCTCCATAGCGCGGAACCGAAGTAGCGTCGCTGTCGAAACCAGCGCTGCGCCGGAAATGCCGGATCGAGCAACTGTGCAAGCTCTTCACGATCGAGCTCGCGCCGGTGGAATGGATTCGAATAGTTGCGCGCATCGGAATATTCGGGCCGATTGGGTGACGACAAAAGGACCAGGCCTCCAGGCGCCAGGACTCGCGCGAATTCTGCGATCATCACGCGTTGGTCCGCCGCGTCGAGGTGCTCGACGGTCTCGAACGAAACGATTGCGTCGACGCTGGCCGGCGGAAGCGGCAGCGCCGTGATGCTGCCTTCGAGAAAGCGCAAGTTGCCGCGACTTGCGTAATTCGTGCGGGCATGGGTAACGGTTGCAGCATCGATGTCGACGCCGACAACGGTGCTCGCCACCTCGCTCAGCAATGCACTGCCATAACCTTCGCCGCACGCGACGTCGAGAACGCGACGTCCGGCCAAGAATCGTCGCGCGAAAAAGTAGCGATGCCAATGCTCGTACGCAATCTCGCCTTCTGTTCCCGGAACAAATCGTTCGCCGGTGAATGGGAGAGTAGTCGACATTGTGGGACGGATCACCGGGCTTGCGCGGGCGCGCAGCAAATGGGCTTACGGATTTTATCGGATCGCCCGAAGCGGCCGCCGTAAACGCCCAATATTGCCTTTTCGGACGCCGGGGACGGCCAACGAGTTTCAGGACCAGCGGTGGGGTAGCCGAACGAATCCCAGCTCGCGCGATTGACCGCCCACGATCAAAGAACGCTCGACGTGATCGAACAGTCGCACCCCTTCGGGGTCGAGCGCATGCGCGCGAATGAAGTACTTGCCCGGCAATAACGCGAGTCCTTGAAGCGTTAACGAAAAGGTGAAGGAATCGTCGGCGATGCGCTGCAGTGTTACGCCATCCATATCGGTCGCGACGCCATACACAGGCGTCCCGTCGGCTCGCACGACACCGATCAGGACAACTGGCACGCGGCCGTCGGGTGTGAAGACATCTCCATTTACAGTCAACGTATCGCCCTGATCGAGGATCCCGTCCGGTTCGAGTTTCAATGAAGTGATTGCATAGACGCCGGCTGCCACAGCAGTCGCCCGAGGAATCGGCTGCTTCGCATTTGCACTCTTCTCTTCATGGTAAGCGAGGTATGCCTGCGTGACCTCGGCCGCAGGTCCGTAGCGCTCGACGTGACCATCCTTCAACCAGACAGCCATGCGGCACAACTTCTGGATGTGATACATGCTATGCGAGCACATGAGCAACGTGCCGCTGTCCGCGAGATAGCGCTCGATCCAGGCGATGCATTTTTTCTGGAACGATTCGTCTCCGACGGCCAGCACTTCGTCGGTGATCAGAATATCGGGGGCGAGCGCCGTTGCAATGGCAAACCCCAGACGCACTACCATACCCGACGAGTAGTGCTTGATCGGATCGCCGATGTGCTCGCCCAGATCGGCGAATGCGATGATCTCGTCGCGTTTCGCGGCGATTTCATCCGGAGCAAGTCCCAATAACGCCGCCGCGAGCTCGATGTTCGCGAGACCGGTGTACTCGGGATGGAAGCCCGAGCCGAGCTCGAGCAGCGCTCCAACGCGGCCCCGGAGCACCAGATTTCCATGCGTGGGTTGGATGACGCCGCAGATGATCTTCAGCAGGGTCGATTTACCCGCGCCGTTCTCGCCGATGACGCCGAGCGACTCGCCCCGTGCGAGCTCCAATGAAACGCCGTGAAGCGCACGGAAGACATGCTCGGCGCCATGACCGCGCAACAGATCCCACACTAGCCGAA
>DASPYC010000090.1:0-2277 GCA_035636955.1 Casimicrobiaceae bacterium | reverse complement strand
CTTGCTGTAGGGAATCTTCATCGCGAAGATCTGCGCGGAGCGGAACAGGCGATCGGTGTGATCGTGCAGGCGGAAAATCGCGGGACCATCGACGGTCTTGTAGCAGCGTACGCCTTCGAAGACGCCCATGCCGTAATGCAGCGTGTGGGTGAGCACGTGCGTCGTCGCGTCGCGCCACGGCACCATCTTGCCGTCGTACCAGATCCATCCGTCACGGTCGGCCATCGACATGGCGGCCTCTCCTTCGTACAAAGAAGCGATTTTAGCGGAAAAGCCCTCTCCGCCCGTACGCCCGCGGACCGGCGAGCGTGCCGCGCGCGCAGCCAAAGGTCAGCGCGGTGCGCCGAATGCTCGCTCCCACAACGCAAGCACCGTACTTCGGCGGTCAGTTTGAGCGGCGCCATCCACTCGCGCATGCGGAGCCCCGGTCAGCCGGATCTTGTGTTGCAGGCGCCGATATTCGCGGTACGCGTCGGCGGCATCGCGGGCGAGCTCTTGTGGAACCAGCCCCAGCGCGCCCGCCGCATGTAATAGCGCGATGTTGCCGACGTTGCGCGTCAACTCGACATGCCGATGGGCATGCGCTAGGACGAGAAATTGCACAACGAATTCGATATCGACCATACCGCCCGAATCGTGCTTCAAATCGAATAATTGCGTGCGGTTCGGGTGTCCCGTCTGCATCTTGCGCCGCATCTCGACCACATCGACCGCAAGGCGCGCGACGTCGCGCGGCAATCGCAGGATCGTGGTGCGCTCGATCTCGAAGTCGGCACCGATTTCGGCATCGCCGGCCACATAGCGTGCGCGCGTCAGCGCCTGGTGCTCCCACGTCCACGCCGTTTCTCGCTGATACTTCTTGAACGCGCCGAGGCTCGAGACCAGCAGACCGGCAGCGCCGTCCGGGCGGAGGCGAAAATCGGTGTCGTACAGCCGTCCCGCCCCCGTCGTGCTGGTGAGCCACGTATTGAGTCGCTGCGCGAGGCGTGCATACCGTTCAGGCGCGACATCGGCATCGGCTCCGCCGGGTCCGGCGTCGTACAAGAACACGAGGTCGAGGTCCGACGCGTAACCGAGCTCTTTTCCACCCAACTTGCCGTACCCGATCACGGCGAAGCGGGGTGGCGCGTCGGTCGTTCGCATTTGCGCCCAGCAACGCGCGAGCGTCGCGGCGAGAATGAGGTCCGCGAGCGCCGACAGGTGATCGGCGAGTCGTTCGACGGTCAATCGCCCGCCCAAGTCCTGCGCGAGCAGCCGTAACGTTTGCGCCTGTTGAAAATGTCGGAGCGCGTCCATTTGCCGCTCAGGGTCGTCTTGATGCGTGGCAAGTAGGCGCGACAGCTCGTCGCCCAGCGTCCGCCAATCCGGTTCGGCGAAGAGCGATCGCGTATCGAGCAGCTCGTCCAGCAGAATCGGATGGCGCGTCAGATAATCGGCGGCCCACGCCGACGCGCCCATCAGTTGCGCAAGGCGCGGCAAAAGCGGCGGATGCTCGACGAACAGCGCGAGATAGGCGCTTCGCCGACTCACTTCTTCGAGGAGCGCAAACAATCGCAGGAATACAGTCTGGGGATTGGCCGCGGGAATCCTTTCGTCGACGGCGATCTTGAGCAACATCGGCACCAGCCGGTCGAAGCGCTCGCGCGATAACGCGGGAAGCTGCGCATATCGGCTGCCGCTGCGCGCGCGTCGCAACGCCGCCAACAACCCGTCGGGATCGGTGAAGCCCGCGTGCGCAAGCGTCGTGGGCGCGACGGTGGACGGGTCCTTCCATAGACGCATGAACGAATGCGGATCGTCGCTTACGCGCGTGGCAGTACGCGACTCGCCCAGCACCATCGCAAATTGGGTTTCGACGTTCTTTCGATGAAGCGCGAGCGCTCGCTTGAAGCTCGCGAGGTCGGAATAGCCGAGCGTCTCGCCCAGGCGCGCGCGTTCGGAAGGGTCGCCGGGCAACTGCTGCGTCTGGCGGTCGTCGCGATACAGGAGACGATGCTCGACGTTGCGCAGAAAGCAGTAGGCATCCTGCAAAGCGTCACTCGCGCGCTGCGGCAGCAGACCGCGTTCGGCGAGTGCAGCGAGCGCAGCCAGCGTGTTACGCACACGAAGGTCGGGCTCTTTTCCCCCACGCACGATTTGCAACGCCTGCGCGATGAATTCGATTTCACGAATACCGCCGCGTCCGAGCTTGATGTCGTCCGCGTAGCCTATTCCGCGCTCCTGTTCGCGAATCTGGCGGTGAATATCGCGCAAACCTTCGTACACGTCGTAATCGAG